>JAZRYN010000026.1:0-5412 GCA_045600745.1 Lachnospiraceae bacterium | reverse complement strand
TCCAGACCGGGCAATGAGTCTGCCTGAGCAGGCAGCCCTGCCTGCAGCAGCAGGACAAGACACAGCATCCCGGCGATCATCCTGATCGGATCCCCTTTCCGTTGCATGTCCGGCCTCCTTTCTCTTCTTTCCTGACGCCCGGGGCAGATGCGGCAGGAAGCCGCTTCGTAAGACGCCCCTCGTCCGGTTTATCCTGACTTCCCTCCGCCCGGAAGCAGACGGCGGAAATGGTTATGACAGTCTGAACTTATCGGCAAACCAGCTTTTCAGCTCCGTGACCGGGACACGGACCTGAGCCATGCTGTCACGCTCTCTTATGGTGACCGCATGATCCTCTTCCGAATCGAAATCATAGGTCACGCAATAAGGCGTTCCGATCTCATCCTCTCTGCGATAGCGCTTGCCGATATTTCCGGTCACATCAAAATCGCAGACCCAGTCGCGGGACAGCTCGCGGTAGACCGCCTCAGCCGGTTCGGAAAGCTTCTTCGAAAGCGGCAGTACGGCGATCTTGACCGGCGCGATGGCCGGAGCAAAATGCAGGACCGTGCGGACGTCCCCCTTCGCTTCGTCCAGGACCTCTTCATCATAGGCACTGCACAGAAGCGCCAGCACCGTGCGCTCCACGCCGAGCGAGGGCTCGATCACATAAGGCAGGTAGCGCTCATTCGTCTCGGGATCGAAATAGCTCATATCCTGCCCGGAAGTCGTCTGATGCTGCGTCAGGTCGTAATCCGTGCGGTCGGCCACGCCCCAGAGCTCGCCCCAGCCGAAGGGGAACAGATACTCGAAGTCCGTCGTTGCCTTGGAATAGAACACCAGCTCTTCGGGGTCGTGGTCGCGAAGGCGGATCTCCTCCTCCTTCAATCCGACCGAAAGCAGCCAGTCACGGCAGAAGCTGCGCCAGTACGTAAACCATTCCAGATCGGTGCCGGGCTTGCAGAAGAATTCCAGTTCCATCTGCTCGAACTCACGCACGCGGAAGATAAAATTGCCGGGCGTGATCTCGTTGCGGAAGGATTTGCCGATCTGGCCGATGCCGAAGGGCACCTTTTTCCGGGTGGTGCGCTGGACGTTGACAAAATTGGTAAAGATGCCCTGCGCCGTCTCGGGCCGCAGGTATATGGTATTTTTCGTATCCTCGGTCACGCCCTGAAAGGTCTTGAACATGAGGTTGAACTGACGGATATCGGTAAAATCATGCTTGCCGCAGGTCGGGCAGGGGATCGAATGCGTCTCGATAAAATCCTTCATCTCCGCCTGGGAGAAGGCGTCGATCGGCTTTTCCAGAGTATAGCCGTTTTCGCCGCACCAGTCTTCGATCAGCTTGTCGGCGCGGAAGCGTTCATGGCACTGCCGACAGTCCATGAGCGGGTCCGAAAAGCCAGCCAGATGTCCGCTTGCCTTCCAGGTAAGCGGGTTCATCAGGATCGCGGCGTCAAGCCCCACATTGTACGGGTTTTCCTGCACGAATTTCTGCCACCACGCCTTCTTGACGTTGTTTTTCAGCTCGGCCCCGAGCGGGCCGTAATCCCATGTATTGGCAAGGCCGCCGTAGATCTCCGATCCGGGGAAGATAAATCCCCGGTTTTTACAGAGGGCGACGATTTTTTCCATTGTTTTTTCCATAAGTTCAGCTCCTTTTTTCTCTATACGGGAGTCACCGCCCGCGGCTTGCCGCCTTCGGTAAGTGAGGCAAAATGCGGGAACGGCAAGCCGCCCCCGCATCAACAGACTGTCCCGACAGTCCTATTTGAAAATGATAAATACCTCTGTTTTGCTGTTCAGATGCACCGTATTGCTGTCAACTAACGTCAGCGAATCCGAAAGGTATTTCACCTCGCCGGCAAAAGAGATCTCGCCGGAACCGCTGATGGCGGCGACAGTTACGGTCTCGTCCTGAAGCGCGTCGATAGGCGTGACCGACTTGCCTTCCGTATCCTTTAAGCCGCTGAGGGCAAAGCTGCGCGCGGCATCCTGAGCCGAGGCGACCCTTAAGGAGGTAATGCCGTAATCCACGCCCTGGAAGTCCATGAACGTATTGACGCTGTCGTAATACAGGATAAGGGTCGCGGAATCATTCGCCACATCGATCGACTGGATCTTGACCGAGGTCCTTCCCTTTGCCGCATTGTAGCTGTCCACCCAGTCGGTCACATAGCTTTTCAGAGTCTCCGCATCGTAACGGGCGCTTTCATAATCCTTATTGCTGAAATCGGTGATCTCCGCCGTGAGGATGCTCCCGTCGCGGGCGATGTAAAGGCTGGTCACCGAAGGCTCGAATTCAATATTTTCGAGCGACGCCCGCGGGTCCGTTTCATCGATCGTTGCCCCGGAGGATTCCTTTCCGGCATTTTCGCCGCTGCCCATCTCACTGCTATGAACCGGTGTATTGGGATTGCATTTGCTCAGCGCTACCACGATCACAAGTGCAACCACGAGAATCGGAAGCAGGATGCGGAGTATTCGTCTCATGAAAAACCTCCTTAGGCTTAAATCTAAAGTATTGTACCGTATTCCGGCTGAAAAAGCAACGATTATCCGAATAATTTTCGCCGCCCTCCCGGCCCGCCGGCCCTGCCGGAAACGGAAAATGCCGCCTGCCGGCGGCATTTTCCGTATCACGGGCTCACAGCCCCACGCTTTTTGACGGGCCCTCAGGCTTCCGGCGTCTCTTCGTCGGTTTCCTTTACTTCCGCTTCGGTCTCCGCCGTTTCTCCGGAGGCTTCGGCCACAGGCTCCTCCGCCTCGGTCCCATTTCCGGAGACCGCCGCAGCGATCTCTGCCGGGACCTCGATGGTGGCCTTTTCTTCCGTCGGGCGATCCATTTCCAGGGCCTTGATGGAGATGCTGATCTTCTTGTCGGCGCCGTTGAACTCAACGACTTTGGCTTCGATCTCCTGACCGAGCTGCAGCACATCGCCGGGCTCGTTCACGCGGTCCTTGCCGATCTGCGATACATGCAGCAGGGCATCCACACCGGGAGCAAGCTCTACGAACGCGCCGAAGGCCGTCATGCGGGCGACCTTGCCGGTCACGATGTTGCCGATGGCGTATTTTTCCTCCGCATTCAGCCACGGATCCTGATCCGGGAACTTCATGGACAGGCCGATCTTCTTGCCCTTGATGGACTTGATGAAGCATTCGACCTCCTGACCGACCTTGAAGACCTTCTTCGGATGCTCCAGACGGCCCCAGCTCATCTCGGAGATATGCAGCAGGCCGTCGGCTCCGCCGATATCGATAAATGCGCCGAAATCCGTCAGGTTCTTCACCGTGCCGCTCACGATCATGCCTTCCTGGATCGTATCAAACAGGGCCTTCTCGGCCTCTTCTCTGCGGGCCTTCAGCACGCTCTTTCTGTCGCCGATGACGCGGCGCTTGCGGGGATTGCATTCGATCAGCTTGAACTCGATCTCCTGGCCGACGAATTTGGTCAGATCCTTGACATAGTTCTCGCCGACAAGGCTTGCCGGGATAAAGATGCGGACGCCGTCCTTCATGACGCTCAGACCGCCGGTCGTCGCATTTGACACCGTGCCGCTCAAGACCTCGCCGCTCTCGCAGGCTTCATTTAACTCTTCAAGCGCGCGATCCTGCGCCAGACGCTTATAGGAAAGCAGCACCTGACCGTCGCCGTCGTTGACCTTCAGTACCTTTACCCGCATCTCGTCGCCGACCTTGACGGCCTCCTTGAGATCCAGGTTGGCATCATTCGTGTATTCGGATTTCGTGATCACACCATCGGCCTTGTAGCCGATATTCAGGTTGATCTCGTTATCCTTGACGCCGATAACAGTACCCGTGACCACGGCTCCCGTACGTATCTGGTTCAGGGAACCTTCCTCTTCCAGCATTTGTTCAAAACTTATTTCGGACATAAGATTGAACCTCCTCAATCATTTTCTTTGGGGTGCTTGCCCCTGCTGTGATGCCTACGCTACGTACAGGTGAAAAACCGAGGTTACTCAAGTCAGAAACAGACTGAATGTAATAGGTCTTGCCACAATTAGCCCTGCAGATATCGCAGAGCTTCTTCGTGTTTGAGCTTTGACTGCCGCCGATGACGATCATCGCGTCTGTGCGGGACGCAATAGCTTCAGCCTCCGACTGTCTTTTTTGTGTAGCATTGCAAATTGTATTCACAACGGTCACATTGTAACCGTTTTCCCGCAGCTTTGCAACTATTTTGTAAAATTTTTTCAGGTTAAAAGTAGTCTGAGCCACGGCAAAAATATCATTTTTGGGGATTTCGGGCAAATTATCGTTTTCATCCGCGATAACAAGGGGGGTTTTTCGGCACCATCCGCAGATCCCCCGGACCTCCGGATGAGCGGGATCTCCGGCGATCACAACGGTCTTTCCCGCCTCCTCCGCCTCCTGAACAAGAAGATGGATCTTCCTGACGAAGGGGCAGGTCGCATCGGCGACCGAAAAGCCGAGCTGCCGCATCCGCTCCTGCTCCGCCAGTCCGGCGCCGTGGGAGCGTATCACGACGGTGCCCGGTTCTGCCCGCTCCGCCTCGTCAAGGTCATGAAGGATCCTGACGCCCTGCTCCTCAAGCTCCTTTACCACCGCCTCATTGTGGATGATGGGGCCGTAGGTATAAATGGGCTTTCTGCCCTCCGAGAGCTGCTGACGCACCAGCTCCACCGCCCGCTCCACGCCGAAGCAGAAGCCTGCGGTCTCCGCCGTGATCAGTTCCCGTCCGCCCTTCGTTGTCTCGACCATGATGCGGCTCCTCCTTCAGGTGCGGCTTTTCCGTTCGTCATAAAGGCCCATGACATATCCGGCGACCATATCGATGCCCATGTCCGACGTGTCCAGAAGAAGCGCGTCGCCGGCCTGTTTAAGCGGTGCGATCTCGCGGTGGCTGTCCCGGTGATCTCTTTCGATGATCTCTGCCTTCAGGGCTTCGAAATCGGGCGTTTCGCCCTTCGCCGCAAGCTCGTCGAAGCGGCGTTTCGTCCTCACCTCGGCGGAAGCGGTCATAAAGATCTTCAAAAAGGCGTCCGGCAGCACGACCGTGCCGATGTCACGACCGTCCATCACGACGTCCTGCTCGGAGGCCAGCTTCTGCTGCAGTGCGGTCATTTTGCTCCGCACGGCTCCGTACACCGAGCTGGCCGATGCCATTTTGCCGACCTCCTCCCGGCGCAGGAGCGGCGTTACGTTCTCGCCGCCAAGCAGGATCTGCTGCTGGCCGTCCCGGTAAACGATCGTCACCTCTGCCGTTTCCGCAGCCTTTTCAATGCCGTCCCTGTCGTCCGCCTCAAGGCCGAGCCGGATAAAATGGATCGCCATGGCGCGGTACATCGCTCCGGTATCCACATAGATCAGACCGCATCTGTTCGCAACGATCTTCGCAATGGTGCTCTTACCGGAGCCCGCCGGGCCGTCAATGGCAATATG
>JAZRYN010000025.1:0-3594 GCA_045600745.1 Lachnospiraceae bacterium | reverse complement strand
CGGAAGCTGCCCGCTCGGGAAATTATGCCGTGCTCACGCCTGCGGCAGGGAGGAAAGCCTTCCGTATCGCTCGGCAGGGGCAGCGCGCAGAGTGGAGGAAAAGACGGTCTGGGTCTTCGTTTGCGATAAAAAAGCGGCGATCGAAAAAAGACCGGACACCGGATTGCTGCATTCTCTATACGGTTTCCCGATGACGGAGAAGAGGCTTTACGAAAAAATAGAGGCGGAGACTTACCTTCGCGGGTGCGGCATCTTACCGGCTGAGCTTATACCTCTCGGACCGGCAAAGCACGTATTTTCGCACCGGGAATGGCACATGGAGGGCTGGCTTGCCGAAACAAAGGCCCCTGTCCCCGGTCTTGTCTATGCGACGGCTAAGGAACTGGAGGATACTTATGCACTTCCTTCTGCCTTCCGCTTCTACAGGGAAGCGGCGAAGAAGGCGCTTGCTTCCTCCTGCTGACAGGTTATTTGCCGCTGTGCCGGAGCCGAGGAGCCGTACCCCGGTCCCAGAGGGCAGCAGCCTGAGACGAAAAGGTAAAAGACGGTCACTCCGTCAGCATCTTTGTCCCTGAGGAGCAGCCTGTGCCGCAGGTAAGCGGCGCAGCGATAACGGGGATCATAAAAAGAAAGAGGTTATATCATGGCCGGGGCTAAATGGATCGTTTTGAATAAAAAAGCGGACTTTCAGGCAATGGTGGATGCGCTCGGCATCGATCCGCTGACGGCACGTCTGCTGGCAAACCGGGGCGCGGACACCGTAGAGAAGGCGGAACAGTTCCTTCACGGAGGGCTTTCGGAGCTCCACGACCCTGCACGGTTAAAAGACGCGGAAAGGCTGACGGAGCTTCTTTCTGCGGCGCTCGGACGCGGGGAAAAGGTCGCTGTGGCGGCCGACTATGATGCGGACGGCATCTTTTCCGGCATGATCCTGAAGGAAGCGTTAGAACGCATCGGCGCTGAGGTCAGCGTTTATACCCCCGACCGCATCAGTGAGGGCTACGGTCTGAACCGCCGCATTACGGATGAAGCCCATGCCTGCGGGGCGGGAGTCCTGCTGACCTGCGATAATGGCATTGCGGCCCATGAGGCAGTGGCGTATGCAAAGAGCCTGGGGATGACCGTGCTGGTGACCGACCACCATGAGGAGCCGGAAACGGGGCTTCCGCCGGCGGATGCGGTAGTGGACCCGAAGCAGGAGGGCGATACCTATCCCTTCCCGGGGATCTGCGGGGCTTTCGTGGCGTATAAGGTCATGTGTCTGCTTTACCGCAGGCTCGGCCGTAAAGAGGAGGAGCTGCACGACCTTATACCCTATGCCGCAATTGCGACGGTGACGGATGTCTGTGACCTTACGGATGAAAACCGCATCCTGCTGAGGGAAGGCCTGAAAATGATGGGAGAAATGGATGCCCCCGGTCTTCGCGCCATGCTTTCGGTCTGCGGACTGGAGGGCAGGCCCCTTTCCGCCTATCATCTCGGCTTTGTGCTCGGCCCCTGCTTTAATGCGGCTGGACGCCTTGAGACGGTGGAGACGGTACAGAAGCTTTTCGCGGCGCCGGATCTTGAAGCTGCACTTCCCCTTGCGAAAAAGCTGCAGGATCTGAACGAGCTACGAAAAAGCCTGACGGAGGAGGGAAGACGTGCGGCGTCGGAGGCCATTTCCCGCGAGGGACTTGACCGGGACCGCATTCTGGTCATTTATCTTCCCGATGTGCATGAAAGCGTTGCCGGGATCATTGCGGGCAGACTGCGTGAAGCCTGGTCCCGCCCGGTGCTCGTCATTACCGGAAAAGGCGAGACGGTCAAGGGTTCAGGCCGCTCGACCGAGAGCTACGATCTCTTTGAAGGGCTTGAGGACTGCCGTGAATTGCTGGACAAATACGGCGGGCATGCGATGGCGGCGGGGTTTTCTTTGAAAAAATGCAATATTGCCGCGCTGAGAGACAAAATTAACTCGAATTCCTGTTTGACAGATGAGGATTTGTGTCCTATAATAAAGCTCGACGCCGTTATGAGGCCCGAATACGCGACGATGGAGCGTATCCGCGAATGGGACAGCCTGGCTCCCTTCGGAAAGGCCAACGACAGACCGCTTTTCGGACAAAGCGGAGTCACCGTAACGGAGGTCAGGGTTCTGGGACAGAATCGGAATGCTCTGCGGATGCGTTTCCGCGCTGAGGGCGGTCCGATATGCGAGGGCATCTGGTTCGGCGATGCGGATGCATTTCTGGAAGAGCTTAAAAGGAAGTTCGGAGAAAAGCAGGTAACAGCGCTCGAACGCGGACAGAAAGGTGTGAAGATGGCGTTAGCCTATCAGGCCATGATCCACAGCTGGAACGGCCGCAGTACCATTCAGTTCCAGATCCTGCATTACCAGGCATGATACGGTGAGTTAGCTCAGTTGGGATGAGCGCCACGTTGACAACGTGGAGGTCGTCGGTTCGAGCCCGACACCCACCATGAGAAAGGAACGCGGAGAAGCGTTCCTTTTTTCATGCCTATTTTCAGGCGGCGGAAGGTGCGCATTTCAGTTGACATCGGTTGGGGAAGCGCGTACAATGAGGGCGAAATCTTCCGAGGAGAAGCTTGATGATATGAGTAAAAAACTTGACGAATATGTTATCACGATTCCCGACTTCCCGAAGCCGGGCATTCTGTTCCGCGACGTTACGGGCATCCTGCAGGATCCGGACGGCTTTGCGCTTGCGATCGATCAGCTGTCGGATATGGTGAAAGATGTGGACTTTGATGTGATCGTCGGGCCGGAGTCCCGCGGTTTTATTGTCGGGGCGGTCATGGCCTATAAGCTGCATAAGGCGTTTGTGCCTGCCCGCAAGAAGGGAAAGCTCCCCCGCGAGACGGTGTCGGAGGAATATGATCTGGAATACGGCAAGGCCACGATCGAACTGCATAAGGATGCGATCAAGCCCGGACAGAAGGTCGTGATCGTGGATGATCTTATTGCGACCGGCGGCACTGTCGAAGCCATGTGCAAGCTGGTCGAGAAGCTGGGCGGCGAGGTCGTGAAACTTTGCTTCGTGATCGAACTTGCCGGTCTTAAGGGCCGCGAAAGGCTGGCCCGGTACGACCTCGACAGTGCGATCATTTATGAAGGAAAGTAAACGATGATCACTTCCGCTTCCAACCGGGCAGTCAAGGAGGCTGTTCTGCTGCAGACGAAGCCGGCGGCCAGACGCGAAGCCGGCCTTTTTGTGGTCGAAGGACTGCGCCTTGTCCGGGAGGCGCCGCCTGAGGAGGTGGTGCAGGCCTATGCGACAGAGGACTTCGCGGCTTCGGAGGAGGGGAGAGCGCTGTGCACGCGTTTGAATGCCGAGACGGTCTCGGATGCGGTCATGAAAAAAATGAGTGACACGAGGAATCCGCAGGGCATTCTGGCGGTTGTGCGCATGAGAAAGCGGACACCGGAGGAGCTTGCCGGAACAGAGAGTGCCGGGAGCGGAAAGCCTGCGGCTAAGCCGCTTCTGGTGCTTGAGCGCGTCCAGGACCCCGGAAATGTGGGGACGCTTCTGCGCACAGCGGAGGCGGCAGGCGCGGCAGGTATCCTGATGGATCAGGAGACGGCAGACCCCT
>JAZRYN010000024.1:0-2643 GCA_045600745.1 Lachnospiraceae bacterium | reverse complement strand
GCCGCCTTTTCTTTTTCCACACGCTTGTGCCGTTTTTCCCGAACGGCTTCTTTGCGTGCCTTTAACGTTTCCACGTCCTCGTCTGTCGCGGGTTTGATCGTCTTCACTACGAAGATCTTGTCTTCCCGCGTTTTCCGGATGCGGAGCTTGCCCTTGACGTTTCCGTGGAGCGGGCACTGGATCAGGGCGTAATACATATTTCCCGTTGCCGATGCGAACCACTTCATCCGGTGGATGACCGGCATGCCGCATTTCGTGCAGCGGATCGCCGTGACCGTCTTGTCGTTTAAGGCGTCCTCCTTGCTGTCAAAGGCCCGGGACACATATTTGTCATAGGTCTTAAAGTGAAGGAAGACTTCTTCCTCCTTCGTCTCCGGAAGATGATAGTAATCCACGGATCTGTATTCCAGAACAGGCTTGATGTTCAGCTTTTTCATGACCTCCGCCGTGTACCAGGCGTCCTCGTACGCTCCGTGAAAGGCTTTGGCCTGCGGGATCCCGAGGGCTTCCACCGCCTCCTGCAGGGCAGGGCGCTTTTTTCCGTCCTCAAGCGACAGGCTGTAGAGCTTCTGAAGATCGTAGTACAGAAGCGGCTTCGGGAAATCATAGCGGATCTTGTAATAGTCCAGATTCCGCTGCAGCTCAAAAATATCGGACGGCCCCCAGGTCACGAACATGTAGTCCTCTCCGCACCATTCCAGAAAATGGCGCGCCGCCGGAGAAAAGGTCTTCGATCTCTGCAGCTCCTTCATGTCCAGATGGACGATTTTCTGCGTCTGTTTGTTCATTTCCCGGTAGACTAACGGCTTGATCGTCTCGTGAAACTCGCCGATGACCTTCCGGCGGGCGTTCAGCTTGACGGCGCCGATCTCCAGGATCTCAAACGGGATGCGCGGATTCGGGCGGCAGCGTCCGGCCGGTGCCTGATTCCATTCCAGGTCAAATACAATATAATTCATAGCTCCTTCTGTCCGGCCTCCCGTTAAGGAGGCCAAGCCTGCAGGCACGCCTGAAGGCATAGTTTTACTCTGTCCGCGACGGTTTCCGCAGGCAGCGGAAGGCCGCTTCCGCCGTCTGCGTCAGGAGGACGGCCGTAGTTACGGCACCGATGCCCCCCTTCATGGGCGTGATCGCCTCCGCAAGCGGCTCGACTTCATCAAAATCAACATCACCGCACAGCTTTCCGCTTAAGGGATCCGGAGAAACGCCGACATCAAACACCAGCTGTCCCTTCCGGACATAGGATCTGTCCACCAGATTCGCCTTTCCGACAGCGGTGATCAGAATATCGGCCTGTTTTGCCTCTTCCTGCACGTTAATGCTGCGGCTGTGACACAGCGTTACCGTGGCGTTTTTCGACAAGAGCAGCATGGCGAGCGGCCTGCCGACCACGAGCGAGCGGCCGAGCATCGTCACCTTTTTCCCTTCCGGCTCCGCACCGTAGTAATCGATCATCTCCATGACCGCCCGCGCCGTGCAGGGAGAAAAGCCCAGATTCCTTCCGGTAAAAACACCGGCCAGCGAGACCGGCGATGCTCCGTCAACATCCTTCTCCGGATCGATCTCCGCGCAGATCACGTCCTCGCCCGTACCGGCAGGCAGCGGGCGGAGCAAAAGGATCCCGTGCACGCTGCGGTCTTCATTCATTTCTCTTATTGCCGCACGGATCGCTCCCTCGCCCGAATCAGACGGCAGGACGCGGCTTTCCGTAAGGATGCCGATGCTCTCTCCTTTTCTCATCAGATTGCTCTCATAACGGATATCTCCGGGTTTTTCACCGACCCGCAGGATGGCTAATTTCGGATCGATCCCCGCAGCCCTAAGCTCTTTCACGCTTTCCGCCGTCTTGTCAAGAATCGCCGAAGCGACGGGAATGCCGCTCATAATATGCTCCATTTGGTTCTCCTTGTGTTCCGAAATCAACAATCTGTTGCTTTTTCGGCGTTATTCCGGCGTTAAAGCAACATTTTGTCCGCCGCCGTAAATTCCCTTTCTCACGGGTTATAATTTTCGCAGGAAAGGGGGAATACCTATGCAACTTCGATTAAAAGAGGCTCGTCAGCGCAGCGGTATGAAGCAGAATGAGCTGGCTGACCTGATCCATGTTTCGCGTCAGGCGTACTCCCTTTACGAGAGAGGGAAGAGGCGTCCGGGCTGGGAAACCATGATAGCCCTCTCCAAAGCCCTTAATGTTTCAACGGATTTTCTCCTCGGACTGAGCGATGATCCCGGCCCCGCGTTCAGTCTTGATCCCCGCGAGCAAAAGATCGTCAGGGCCTACCATAAGCTCGATGAGCGGGGCAAGGACATGATCGACATCACGCTTCAGGAACAGAGCCGCTACATCGTTCCGTTTGAGAGCGGAAAGGATCAGCTCTCCTGAGCCTGCCCCTTTCCGAGCGCTTTCCATTTCAGATACCCGCCCATGAACTTATCGATATCTCCGTCAAGCACCGCGCCGGCGTTCGCAGTTTCCACGCCTGTGCGGTGATCTTTTACCATTGTATAGGGCTGCAGCACGTACGAGCGGATCTGGCTGCCCCAGGCAATGTCGGCCACCTCGCCGCGGATCGCCCCCGCCTTCTCGGCATTTTCCTGCTGCTTCAGGATAAAAAGCTTCGCCTTCAGCATCTGCATGGCCTT
>JAZRYN010000023.1:0-5169 GCA_045600745.1 Lachnospiraceae bacterium | reverse complement strand
ATCATCGGCGCAGCGGCTTTTAACTCACGCAGAAGGGCGGCTGCTTCCGAAAGCTTATCTTCGCTCACCAGCTGCGTGCGGGAAAGCACCAGCGTGGAGGCGCTTTCCACCTGATTTTTGAAAAATTCGCCGAAGTTTTTCAGATAGATCTTTGCTTTTTTAACATCGACAACGGTGATCTTTTCCGTGACGGAAAGGTCGGGAACGAAGCTCTTTACCTTCTCGACTGCCTTGACGATATCCGAAAGCTTACCGACGCCGGACGGTTCAATAATGATCCTTTCCGGATGGAACTGAGCGATCACCTGTTTCAGGGCTTCTGTAAAATCACCGACAAGCGTACAGCATATGCAGCCGGAGTTCATCTCCGTGATCTGCACACCGGCATTTTTCAGGAAACCGCCGTCGATCCCGATCTCGCCGTACTCATTTTCGATCAACACGATCTGTTCTCCGGCATAGACCTCTTCGATCAGCTTACGGATAAAGGTGGTCTTGCCGGCCCCGAGAAAGCCGGAAATAATAGTAACTTTTGTCATGAATACCTCCACGAATAAATGACCGGATACAGGACTCAGCGCACAACAAGATTGACGATCCTGCCGGGAATATAGATCTCCTTGATGATGACAGTGCCTTCAAGTCGTGCGGCAAGCGTTTCCTTTGCCTTGGCCAGGACCTCGTCCTTCGGCGCGTCCTTTTGGGTGATAAGCGTACCGCGCATTTTTCCGTTTATCTGCAGTGCGATCTCGACGGTCTGTTCGACCGTCTTTGCTTCATCATACTTCGGCCAGCTTTGCCGGTAAAGGCGGGAATTGCCGAAATGCATCGACCACAGCTCTTCGGTAATGTGCGGGGCAACGGGATTCAAGAGGACAAGCAGGGTGGAGAACTCTCCCCGGGAGACCTTCCCGCAGCGATAAAAATCATTGACCAGACTCATCATGGCGGCAATCGCCGTATTGAATTTGAGCGATTCAAAATCAGCGGACACCTTTTTGATCGTTTGATGCATGCGGGTCTCCATTTCGGAGGTATATCCCTCGTCCGGTGTCAGCATGTCCTGAAGCTTCCACACGCGTTCAAGGAACTTCCGGCAGCCCTTGACTCCTTCGGTCGACCAGGCCGCAGCAAGATCAAAGGCGCCGATAAACATCTCGTATGTCCGCAGCGTATCGGCGCCGTATTCCCGGACGATATCGTCGGGATTGACAACGTTTCCGCGGGATTTTGACATTTTCTCGCCGTTTTCCCCCAGGATCATGCCGTGGCTTGTACGCTTCTGATACGGCTCGGGGCAGGGAACGGCGCCGTTATCGTAGAGGAATCGGTGCCAGAAGCGGGAATAAAGCAAATGCAGGGTCGTATGCTCCATGCCGCCGTTATACCAGTCGACCGGCATCCAGTATTTCAGCGCCTCTGGGGAGGCAAGGGCTTCGGCGTTATGCGGGTCGGTATAGCGGAGGAAATACCAGGAAGAGCCTGCCCACTGGGGCATGGTATCCGTCTCTCTTTTCGCGGGGCCGCCGCAGCAGGGACAGGTCGTATTTATCCAGTCCGTCATCGCCGCGAGCGGCGATTCCCCACTGTCGGTAGGCGTATAGCTCTCCACATCGGGAAGCAAAAGCGGCAATTCCTCCTCGGGAAGCGGAACATATCCGCACTTTTCACATTTGACGATCGGGATCGGCTCGCCCCAGTAGCGCTGGCGGCTGAACACCCAATCGCGGAGCTTGAAATTGACCTTGGCCCGGCCGAGTCCCTTTTCGACCAGCCAGTCAATAATGGCTTTCTTCGCTTCGGCGTCCTCCATTCCGTTTAAGAATCCGCTGTTGATCAGTTTTCCGGAGGCAACGTCAGTAAAAGCCGCTTCGTCAACATTTCCGCCGGCTACGACCTCGGTGATCGGAAGGCCGAATTTTTTGGCAAATTCCCAGTCACGTTCATCATGAGCAGGGACCGCCATGATCGCGCCTGTGCCGTAGCTCATCAGGACATAGTCCGAGGTCCAGACCGGGATCGGCTTGCCGGTTGCGGGATTGATCGCCCGCAGGCCCTTGAGCTCCACGCCGGTCTTATCCTTGGCGAGCTCCGAACGTTCGAAATCGGACTTTTTGGCTGCCGCTTCCCGGTAAGCCATCACCTCTTCCATGTTCTGAATACGGCCGGCATATTTTTCGATAAACGGATGCTCCGGGGAAACGACCATGTAGGTCGCTCCGAAGATCGTGTCCGGCCTGGTCGTATAGATGCGAAGCTTATCCTCGGTGTTTTCAAGAGAAAAATCGACCTCTGCTCCCGTGGAACGGCCGATCCAGTTTTTCTGGGAGACCTTGACGCGTTCGATAAAATCAACGCTGTCGAGCCCGTCGATCAGCTTGTCGGCATAGTCGGTGAACTTCAGCATCCACTGCGTCTGCATCCGCCGGATCACCTCGGAGCCGCAGCGCTCACATCGGCCGTTGACCACTTCTTCGTTGGCCAGTCCCACCTTGCAGGAGGTGCACCAGTTGATCGGCATTTCGGTCTTATAGGCAAGTCCGGCCTTGAACAGCTTCAAAAAGATCCATTGCGTCCAGCGGTAATAATCGGGGTCGGTCGTGTTGATCTCACGGTCCCAGTCAAAAGAGTAGCCGAGATTTTGAAGCTGCTGCTTAAAATGGGCCACATTTTTTTCCGTTACGATACGCGGATGGATGTGGTTTTTGATCGCATAGTTCTCCGTCGGAAGGCCGAACGCGTCCCAGCCCATGGGATAAAGGACGTTATAGCCCTCCATGCGGCGTTTTCTTGCGACGATATCGAGTGCTGTATAAGGACGGGGATGCCCGACATGAAGTCCCTGACCCGACGGGTAGGGAAACTCGACCAAAGCGTAGTATTTCGGTTTTGTAAAATCATCCGTGGCAGCGAAGGCCTTTTCATCATTCCAGATTTTTTGCCATTTCGGCTCGATCTTCTGCGGTTCATAAGCTGTGATCATAAGATTCCAACCATTTCCTTCTTACAAATTAACAACATAATATTTTACTTTCTTTTATGCTTTTGTCAAGCTCGCGTATGGCTTTTAGCAGAAATGTATGCCGCTTCATGAAGAGAAAAAAACGGATCACTTTTGTCTTTGACAAGTCAAAAAAGCCTTCGGAAAGCTCACCTGAACCTTCCGAAGGCTTTCTTCATTAACTAACGAACGGCTGTTTGGCTTTTCGTTTACAGGCCGAAGGCCGCTTTGCACTTATCGATGATGAAAAGACCGATAGCCTTGGCGGCGTCGACAGACTGGGCGCCGAGGTGCGGAGTGACGATGAAGTTGTCGCAGTCAAACAGCGGGCTGTTGAAGTCGGAGCCTTCCGACAGTTCATTGACCATGACGTCGGTGGCATAGCCGCCGAGCTTGCCGCTCTTTAAGGCTTCGCAGACATCCTCTTCATTGACGATACCGGCGCGGCTCATATTCAGGACGTAGGCACCGGTGCGCATCTGTTTGATCTGTTCTTTGCAGACCAGATTGCGGGTCTCATCGTTTAACGGAACATGAATGGTGATGAAATCAGCATTGTGCAGGACGGAGAAAGGATCGGTCTGAGTTCCTTTGGCCTCTTCCTTTTCAAAGACTTCCATGGGAAGGTAGGGGTCGTAAGCAAGAACGTTCATACCGAAGGCGCGGCACAGGAAGCCGACGCGCTGTCCGATACGGCCAAAGCCGAGGATACCGACGGTCTTACCCTTTAATTCCTGACCCATGTATTTGTATTTATCCCATTCATGCTTATACTTGACGTCGTTATTGGCGGCAATTGTACCGCGGGCAAGCTCAAGCATCTTGCAGAGGGTAAGCTCTGCCACGGCATTGCCGTTGAGTCCGGGAGCGTTCTGAACCTGGATCCCCTTCGCTTTGGCGGCGTCCATATCGATATGATTCAGGCCGACCGAGCAGACCCCGATGAATTTAAGGTTCTTTGCCTGATCGATCAGCTCGGCGTCGATCTGCGGATCAACACGCATGATCAGCACGTCATAGGGCGCAATCACGTCCTTCAGTTCAGCCTTGGTAAGCGGCATCTTCTCCGATACCGTGACATCCATCACCTTGCCAAGTTCTTCAGCAATACAGGCATCCACCTTGTCAATGATTAAGCACTTCATTTGTTCCTCCTGTTCACAGACGGTCCTTAGCCTAAGCTTTATTCAATCATGCGGAGCCGCCATGTCCATTTCATAATCACTAATACTATAAACAAAATGTAATAGCCTGTCAAGGCGGGGACGATATAGATTTGTTATGTTGACGAAAAAACTATAATCTTTTGTTCCTTCTGCGCTTGTTTCTTCTGCTCATACCGATGCTGATGATAAGGAGGTAGATTACGGCGACACCGATAACGCAGCCGAGGATCAGCGTGATCCGGCTCGATGTGCCGGTATAGCTTTCATCGACCTCAGTCGGCGGAATGGTCTCACTACCTTTGTTTTTCTCTGTTTCCGTCTGAGAAACGGCCTTCGTTGCCGCAGTTTCGGGCGCATTTATCCCGGAAGAAGCGGATCCGCTCTCCGCCTGTGCCGGCGGATTCTCGGGCTCATCCGTATTTTCCGGGGGCTTGGCCTCAGCTTCCTGCTTTACCTGTGCCGCGTCATTCCCCTCGGCTGTTTCCTGCCCGCTTTTAATCTCTGCCGCCTGCTCGTCAGTCAGGTTCATCCGGTATATTATGGAAAACTCCTGACCGAATTTATTATAGGCTACCGTCGGATGCGCCGGATCGATGGTTATCTCATTGCTGATGTTCCAAATGTCCATCATCGAAGCCGAAACACTGACGATATCATAGCCGGAGGGGACTTCATCGGTATAGCTTTCTCCGCGCTTTATGCTGCGCTGCTCCTCCTTGACAAGCTCGCTGCTTTGATTCAGCCAGAGGATGCGGACAAGGTTTTCCGTGGGATATTTGGCGCCGTTTGCGTGCAGTACAATACTGATCTGTAACGACCAGGGCGGCGTTTGGGACGAAAAGATTTTCCCAAGCTCTGCCGTCGCCGCATAATAACCTGCCGGAACATCCTCCGAGGGGGTTCCGCCAAAGCCGCGCTCGGGCCAAGTCTTGACCCGGTAGCCTGTCGTATTGTACTCGTACCCATCCGGATCAATATAGCTGGAGACCGCCATTTTATCCA
>JAZRYN010000022.1:0-6813 GCA_045600745.1 Lachnospiraceae bacterium | reverse complement strand
GAAGGCAGGGAACGTCAAAAAAGGCGAGGAGCAGGTGTTCGGTCCCCACGGCGCTCATTTGATACGAAGCTGCCGCGGCTTCGGCTTTGGCAAGCACTTTTTCGGCGGCAGAAGTAAAAGAAATACTGTATGCAGGCATAGTCACTCCGGAGATCAAAATTTAGGGGCAGCCGTAACTGCCGACTTTATTTTACAACAAACACCGGATAAGCGCAAGAAAAGAGAAAAAAACGTGCATCGTCTTGCCGCAGCAAAAGGCAAAAGAGAAAACGGGGAGAAATAAGCAGAGCCGCAAAGTGTTAAGGAAAGGGCTAAGAAAACCAGGACTAAGCAAAGGAATCGACATGTTTGTTGCGTATTGACTAAGTGATTCCCGTGAGTTATTATAACGAAAATGAGGCTAAAAAAACGACCGCCGGGTGAAAAAGGCCGAGTAAATTTATAATACTGCCTGTTCCCGGATCAACGAATGAAAATGGAGGTTAGCGGTTATATGAAAAACGCAGAAATTAAAGTCGAAGATAGTAAAATGATCGTTGCACTGTCCGGAAGAGTTGACGCATCGAATTCCGGAGATATTCAAAAGCTCATTGACGAAGCATTAGGTAGCAATTCCGGTGTTAAAAAGATGATCGTTGATGCCGCAGATCTTGCCTATATCTCTAGTGCCGGATTAAGGGTACTGCTTTCATGTAAGAAAAAATTAAACGATTTTGCTATTATCAACGTCTCAAGGGATGTTTATGACATCCTGGAGATGACAGGCTTTGTTAGTATTTTGGAGGTAAAAAAAGCACTTAGAGAACTGTCGATCGACGGACTGGAAATGATAGGCCAAGGAACATGCGGTAAGGTATATCGTATGGATGACGAGACGATCGTTAAGGTATTTAACGAGGGCTTTGATATGAGCAAGATAGAATTGGAACGTGAGAACTCGCAGAAGTCCTTTATAAACGGCATTGATACAGCGATATCCTATGATGTTGTCAAGGTAGGCAATCAGGTTGGTGTTGTTTATGAAATGCTTAATGCCGATACATTCCGCAGCGCGATGAAGAAAGACCCGGATAGAATTGAATATTATATTGGCTTATATGCTGAGTTTCTTAAAAACTTGCATAATACACATTTCCGGCCGGGAACGCTTATGCCGGTAAAACCCAGATGGTATGGTTCGATTGGTTATATTCCCGTGTTCTCTGATGATGAGAAAGAAAAAGTTAAAGGAATGCTTGGCGCCGTAGAGGATAGAGACACATTTATTCATGGTGACTATAACATAGGAAATGTTATGTATCAGAACGATAAAGCTATTCTTATCGATATGGCTGATGCAAGTGTGGGACATCCTATTTTTGATCTTGCCGGTGTATATCTTGGATTTGTATTATTCCCCCAGCTTATCCCTGATGAGTATTGTGAGAAGATGACAGGTTTCTCTAAGCCCGATAACATCGTAATGTGGAATAAATTCTGTGAAGTATATTTTGGCGCAAATACAGAAGAAGAGAGGGCAAAATATGAAAAACAGCTAAAGCCATTTGCTGCATTCCGTGTTGTTCAGGCTTCACTGATCGTATCAGCCTTTCCTGATGAAATGATTCAGTATTGCAAGAATATCGTTCTCGAAGCAAATAAAGATGGCATACACACATTAGACTTTTAGTGAGAATGATCCGATCGTCCCCTTCCCGCAAAAGGAAGGGGACAAATAATTTGGTGAATAAAATGAACGATTATGTTATTAAATCGACCTATAAGTCATTCATTGTCGTATCAATACTTTCGGCTCTTATCGCAACGGTAGGGATGATGATCGACAACATAGTTGTGGGCAGGTATTTAGGAACGGATTGCCTTGCCGCAATGGGGATCGTCGGTCCTGTCAGTATGATCTTATCCGCAATAGGAAATATCAGCTCCAGCGGTGGGGCGACAATGGCTGCCCGAGAGCTTGGAAAAGGAAATAAAGAAAAAATGAGAAGTGTATTCACCATATCGATGGGATACACGATCGTTACTGGTGCAGTAATGATGCTTGCTCTATTCTTTTTTGCCCCGCAGATCGCATCGCTTTTAGGTGCTGATGGCCCGCTGGTGGATCCGACCGTTGCGTATCTGCGTGGTATAGCCGTTGGGTCGATTCCAACCATTATGATGCCCTGTTTTCTGGGATTTGTTAAACTTGATGGCTCAAACAAACTACCACTTATCGTTATTGGCGCCATGTCGGTTGTCGATGTCGTTCTTGATCTGCTGGTAGCTATCGTATTTAAGCAAGGAATGTTCTGGATGGCTATGGCCACAAGTATCGGATATTTTGTAGCCGTTGCTATTTGCTTTACTCACTTTACTAAAGATTACAACACTCTTAAATTCATCAAGCCGCTTCAAGCCTGGAATGAGCTTAAAGAAATGGTATCGACAGGCGCAGCGACAGCACTCTCTAGAGTATGTGATACTCTGAAGATGATCATTTTCAACAATATGATGTTTATTGTTGCAGGAGCGGGAGCTGTTGCCGCACTTAATGTTCGTCAGCAGGTCTATAATTTGATCGGATCTCTTATTATGGGTGCAGGACAGGCTCTAATGCCGATGGCGGCACTTTTTTTTGGAGAAGAGGACGAAAGATCTCTAAAGACAGGAATAAAGGTCAGCATAAAAATCGGTTTGGAACTGACAATTGCTGCCGCTGTTATTTTAATGTTTATGCCATCGGCATTTGTCAACGCTTTAGGAGTTAAAGAATCCGAAATCGCAGCAATGGCAGAATATGGTATCCGTATTTTTGCTATCAGTATGCCAATAAGACTAATTGTCGTTCTATGGAATAATTATTATCAAAGTACAAGGCGAAATATTCTTGCTATTGTGATCAGTGTTCTGCAGACTTTTGGCTTTACGGTGTTAGCTGCTGTCATAATGTTTGAGCCGTTTCGGGCAAATGGAATTTTCTTATCCTTCCTTGTTGGGGAGGTCCTAACTCTGGCGTTTATTTATGTTTATGCCGGAATCAAAAATAAGAAGTTTAGCTTTGCCTTAGACAGATGCCTGTTATTACCGGAAGGATTTGGAAAAGGAGTGATCAGACGCTGGTATGTATCGGTAGGAAATGATATTAATGAGGCGACAGCGCTTTCGGAAAAAATACAGGTACGCGCAAAAGAGGAAAATTTCGAACCCAAGAGTTTAAATGTGATCGCACTTGCTATTGAAGAAATGGCTGGTAATGTTATAAAACATGCTTTTAACGAGGGGGAAAAACGTTGGCTTGATATTTTGATAATACAGAAGAAAGATGGATTTATCCTTAGGTTAAGAGATAACGGAAAAATGTTTGACCCATTAAAGTATCTTCATGAACATGAAAAGGATGATAAAACGGAACATATGGGTATCCGTCTTATTAAAAATCTTGCTGATGATGTTTCCTATAGTAGGGCAATTGGTCTTAACAACTTAATTATTACCGTAAATAATCGTTAGCTTGAATGATTCACCGCTTCGCGGTGAAAGCAACGGAAAGCCGCGTAGTTACTGCATTCCAACTGAATATTGCTTTTCACCGCTTTTTACCTGACAGATGAGTGGGGTAAGGTGGATCAGGTTTAATATTTCGTTTTAGAAAACGTTTTAGAAAAGGGTTAATAAAATATAAATAACTTGACGCGCAAAGGGGTAAAAGGGTAAACTACATGCACTGGAAATGATTTCAGTCATCCTGATGATTATTTTGGGGGTTCCCTATGCGAAATAAATTTACGAAAACGGCGGTGATCATTGCCTCGGTCCTTGCAGTGCTGCTTCTTTCGGCATTTGTTCTTGTCGTGATGCGCGGCGGAGAACTTGCGGGAATATTTGATCTCAACAAAATATTCCGGAAGGAGACCGTACAGACCGGGAGCGAGCAGGCAGCATCGGAGGGGACGCGGGCTCCGTCTGACGCCTCTTCGGAGAGCGGAACCGAACAGGATAGGGAAGAAACGGAGGCGGCGACACCCGAGGAGCTTCGGAAAACGCTGAATATCGGGGTCGATGCGCTTGCCGGACAGTATGTGCAGATGAACGCTTCTGCCGACGGAGACAAACTCGTCAACAAGCTGACGCAGGTAAATCTGCTGACGCTTGACCGGAGCGGCAACATCCTCTATCACAGCAGCAATCTTGAAAGATCCGTTTACAATGGAACGGAATACACGTATCACGGGATAGCCGATATCGATACGGATTACGATAAGGAATCCGATATTACGACCTATACGATCAAATTGAGAAAGGGCCTCTCATTCAGTGACGGCGTACCGTTAACGACAGACGATCTTGTCTTTAACTATTATCTGCGTCTGATGCCGGATTACAGCGGGGAGGGGAAACTTCGCCAGTACGATATCGTCGGTCTTCAAAATTATTATTACAACAATTCCACGGCAGAAGACCAGACGGTGACGGATAAGGAGATCGACGCCGAACTGGCCGATCCTCAAAAAACCGTCTCTGATTATATCAAAGCCCTGATCCTGAGTACGCTCGAGGAGGAAGCCGGGCAGTGCGAAAAGCTCTGGACGGCATACCAGTCCTACGGCTACGGAAACAGCGCTCAGGAGTTTTTCTACAATATTTACGGACTTGACTTAAACTACAATCTTCTGGATAAGGATATGGATACGGTCTGCCGCGAGGTAGCGGAATCCTACGGCCTTAATTACCGGCTGCTGGCTGAAAACTACTCGGTGGATGAAAGCTATTTTGACGATCAGGTCCGCGGCTTCGTGCGGGAGACCCTCCTTGTCCGGAAGATCAAGGACTCGGGCGGTGAACCGGTCGACTATATCAGCGGCATTATCCGGCTCGGCGATAATGTGCTGAAGCTCAAGGTCTACGGCCATGATGAAACGGCGGCTTATGACCTGCTCGATATTGATGTGCTTCCTCTTCATTATTACGGAGATCCGGCCCATTATGATTATAATGCTCATCAGTTCGGCTTCGTGCCCGGTGAATTTGAGATCCCGGAGGAAAAGCTGGCTGCGCCGCTCGGAGCAGGCCCCTATATCTATTCCCGCAGCACGTCCGACAGCATAACCTTTGTCCGCAATGAGCTGTTTTACCAGGGCGAGGCCGGTGCGGAATTTGTCAATGTGCGCTGCGTGAACGGAGAAGGACTCGGCTATGTTTCGGAGGGCGTGATCGATGTTGCCGAGGTACCGGGAAATAAAAGCAGCTACGACACGATCTGCATGCAGAACAGCAGCAAGGAACTGTCCGGGGACGCGCTGGTCGCGCATGATGTGAATTCTCTCGGCTATGCCTACATCGGCATCAATGCCAATAACGTTAATGTCGGCGGCGATCCCGGCTCCGAGGCTTCGAGAAATCTGCGCCGCGGTCTGGCAACAGCGCTTTCTGCTTTCCGCGATGTGGCGTATAACGAATATTTCGGCGATTCCATCAGGCTGATCGATTATCCGGTATCGAATTTCTATGGAATCGCTCCGGCCGCCAATGAGCCGACCTATCAGACGGCTTTCGGCACGACGGTCGACGGAAAGCCGGTCTATACGGCGGATATGGATATTACCGAGCGTTTTTATGCGGTCGTCGATGCGGTCAGAGACTATTTTAAGAAGGCCGGCTATACCTTTGACAAAGACGGAAAGGTGTCGAAGGCGCCGGACGGCGGCGAGGTCCTGTTCGGGGTGTCTATCTGCAGCGACGAGTATTCCTTTACGGTCTTTCCGTCGTATGAGGTGCTGACTTATGCCAAGAGCGTGCTGTTCGAGATCGGCATTTCGCTCGACATCCGCTATATTCCGAATGAGGAAAATATGCTGGTCGCGATCTATACCGGCACTTGCGATCTCTGGTGCGCTTCCTGGTATACCGGAATCGATCCTGAATTTGCCGAGCATTATCAGGGCTCCGGAAGGACGGACGATATGGTCCCGAATATCTACGGGATCACCGATGCGGAGATCGATAAGCTTCTTTCCGAGATCAAAAAAGAAAGCGATCCTGCCGAACGGATAAGGCTTGAGCGCAGCCTGATGGAGCGGGTGAGCCGCTGGGCCGTAGAGGTGCCCTGCTATCAGCTCAGCAACTACTATGTGTACAACGCCAATACCCTGAAGCTCGAGAGCATTCCCAAGGACCTTACCGCCTATCACAGCTGGCTTGATGAGATCGTCAATCTGGAGGTGAACGACCGTGAGTAGCAGCTTTTTTGCCATGATGAGCCGCATGAAATATATCGACCGCTGGGCTCTCATGCGGAATTCGCGTCCGGAAAATGTCAGCGAGCATTCCCTTGAAGTTGCGCTCCTTGCCCATGCGCTGTGTCTGATCGGCAACCGAAGGCTCGGCAAGAGCCTGAATGCCGACCGAGCCGCGGCTGTCGGCCTTTACCATGACGCCACCGAGATCATCACCGGCGATATGCCGACGCCGGTCAAATATTTTGACAGCGGGATCCGTGCCGCCTACCGCCGGATAGAAGATGATGCGGCCCAAAAGCTTCTTCTGCGCCTGCCGGAGGACCTGAGAGAAGCGTATGAAGGCTATCTTTGTCCGGAAAAGACAGAGGACGCCTATTTGCTCCGGCTGGTCAAGGCAGCCGATAAGCTGTCCGCTCTGATCAAGTGCCTGGAAGAAGAAAAAGCCGGAAACCGTGAATTTGTCATGGCGGAAAAGGCCGCAAGGGAAAAACTGGCCCAAATGGAGCTTCCGGAGGCCGACATTTTTCTTAAAGAATTCCTTCCGGCCTATGCCGAGACCCTTGACGAACTGTGAGAGCGCCATGAAAAAGAAGTC
>JAZRYN010000021.1:0-13079 GCA_045600745.1 Lachnospiraceae bacterium | reverse complement strand
CGAAGAATATTATGAGAGGTCGCCCTTCGACTTATCGGGCGGCGAAAAAAGAAGAGCGGCGCTTGCCGGGGTGCTGGCCATGCAGCCGGAGATCCTGGTGCTGGACGAGCCGACGGCGGGCCTTGATCCCGAAGGCCGCATCAGGCTTCTGGAGACTCTGCGCAAACTGAAAAAGGAAGGCGTCGGCATCGTGCTTGTCTCTCACAGCATGGACGACGTCGCGGAGACCGCGGACCGTATCGTGGTGATGCATAACGGAAGGCCCGTCATGGACGCCGCGCCGCGGGAGATCTTCCGGAGAGAAGAGGAGCTTGCGGCGATCGGGCTTGCGGTGCCGGCGGTGACGCATCTCACCGCGATGCTTGCCAAAAAGGGCTTAAATATCCGCCCGGACGTTCTCTCCATGGACGAAGCGGCGGAAACGATCATCGCGGCATTTGCCTGAGCGCCCGCTGTAACCGAATTTAACGAAACTGACTGTTTGAGGAATCTATGTTTAAGGACCTGACTCTGGGGCAGTATTATCCGGCGGATTCACCGATCCACCGTCTGGATGCCCGTACCAAACTGCTTATGACGCTGTTTCATATCATCGCGCTTTTTACGGCGCGGGGTTTTTTGGCGTTCGGCTTTTCGGCACTCGTTCTTATCGTCTGGATCAGCCTGTCAAAGGTTCCCTTCCGCTATATTATCCGGGGGCTGAAGCCTATCCTTTTCCTTCTCGGGATCAGTGTGTTTTTTAATATTTTCTGGACGAAGGGCGACATCCTTTTTGCCGTAGGCCCGGTATCGGTCACCAAAGAAGGCCTGATCCAGGCAGGCTGGATGGCCTCCCGTCTGGTGCTGCTTATTTTCGGCACCTCCCTTCTTACCTATACCACCAGCCCGACCGAGCTGACGGCAGGCATGGAACAGGGACTGCACGGGCTTAACCGCATCCGGGTCCCGGTCCATGAGATCGCCATGATGATGACGATCGCCCTGCGCTTTCTGCCGATCCTGACGCAGGAGACCAACAAGATCATAATGGCGCAGAAGGCGAGAGGGGCAGATTTTGAGAGCGGCAGCGTCATTCGCCGGGCAAAAGCCATGGTGCCGATCCTGGTGCCGCTTTTTGTGTCCGCCTTCCGCAGGGCCAATGATCTGGCCATGGCTATGGAAGCGCGCTGCTATCACGGCGGAAACGGCCGCACGCGCATGAAACCGCTGAGATTCAAGCGGGCGGACGCAGCCGCGCTTTTCCTGACGGCGCTATATTTTGCCGCCATGATCATACTGTAGGAAACCACGATGAAGCGCATTATGCTGACCGTCGCCTATGACGGAACGAATTACTGCGGATGGCAGTCGCAGCCGACAGGACTTTCCGTGGAGGAGGTCCTGAACCGGGCGCTTTCCGACCGTTTGGGAGAGGAGATCCGGGTGAAGGGCGTTTCCCGCACGGACTCGGGCGTGCACGCCCGGGGCAATCTCTGCGTATTTGATACGCAGACGCCCATCCCGCCGGAAAAGATCTGTTATGCCGTCAATGAAAGACTGCCGGAGGATATCGTGGTGCGGAGCTCGGAGGAGGTGCCGCCGGATTTTCATCCCCGTAAATGCGACAGTCTGAAGACTTATGAATATACGCTGTACCATGACAGTCTTCCCGACCCCCTGAAACGGCTCTACACGACCTATTATTACCGCAGACTGGATGTTCGGCGCATGCGGGAGGGAGCAGCCTTCCTGATCGGCGAGCATGATTTTTCCAGCTTCTGCAGCGCGGGCTCTCAGGCGGAGTCGAAGGTCAGACGCATTACGGCGCTGGATATCGAAGAAGAGGGGACCCGCATCGTTTTCCGCATCAGCGGGACGGGCTTTCTGTACAATATGGTGCGCATCATCGTGGGAACGCTCCTGCGTGTGGGTACCGGCTTCTGGCCGCCGGAAAAGGTGGAAGAGATCCTGCAGGCAGCGGACAGACAGGCAGCAGGGCCCAAGGCGCCGGCAGAGGGACTTTGCTTAACGGAGATCCGTCTCTTCCCGGAGGGCTTTCCCGAAAATGTGACAGACGGCTGGAGATAATGCCCGTCAGTTAAGCCGGCGGAGGCTTCCGCGGCCGGAAAATCCGTTGTTTTCCCCTTTGTTTAATGGTATAGTAAATGAAAAGCGTGAAGGAGGAGGGCACCATGCCGACATATCGTTACGGAGACCGTAAGGACAGCAGGCGGAGCCGCAGGCACAGGCCTTTATCATCCTTCTTCGGACGCGCACTGGCCGTATTTGTTCTTGTCCTGTTTGCCGGAGGGATCGGCTTCGGGATCTATAAGGGTATCGGCCTTGTAAAGGCCTGGGTGGACGATGTGATGGAGGACACGCAGCCCTATCAGGAGGAAGCGATATCGCCTCCCACGGTCGGACAGGCTTCGGCAGAAACGGGGAAGGTCAAAAAGGATTTTTCCGCACTGATCGATGCCGCGAATGAAATGACGCTTCAATATGATTATGACGGCGCCATCGCGCTCCTAAAGCAGACGGTGAGCTATGAGGGGAGCGAGCAGCTGCAGGAGGCTGTCTCCCGGCTGACCGCGGAGCGTGCCGCCCTTGTCAAGACGGATATCAGCAAGGTCGCCCAGCTTTCCGTAAGAAGCCTCATTGCCGATCCGGCCGTCGCCTTTTCTTCGGCTTCCGGAAAAGCGCTGAGCGAGAACTATCTTACCCTTTCCGAATTTGAGGCCATACTCCGCGCGCTGTACGATAACGGCTATGTGCTGGTCGGAATGCACGATATGGCGCATCGGGATGAAAACGGGTACTTTGTGAGCGGCTCTATTTTGTTGCCCAAAGACAAAAAGGCGCTTGTGCTCTCGGTCGAGGATATGGTCTATTACGAGGCGAATAAGGGACTCGGCTTTGCCGACCGCCTCATCCTGAATGAGGAGGGCGAGCCGAAGAGCGAGCTGACAAGACCAGACGGGACGGTGGAGACCGGAGACTATGATGTCGTTCCCGTGTTAGAAAGCTTTTTGAAGGAGCACCCGGACTTTTCCTATAAGGGAGCCAGAGGCATTATTGCCCTGACCGGTTATGACGGGATCTTCGGCTGCCGCACGGCGCCGAAATACGGCGACCCTTCGGACAAGGAGCATAAGCCCGCTTATTCCTCGATCGATGTTGAGGCGGAACGCGAAGAGGCGGCAAGGATCGCTGCCCGCTTAAAGGAGCTTGGCTGGGAAATGGCTTCTCACAGCTGGGGGCGCATCAACATGGCTTCGGCTTCTTTAGACCGCATAAAGAGCGACACCGCTCGCTGGAAGGAGCTTGTGGAAGACCTGACAGGCCCTGTCGATATCATGATCTTTGACAACGGCGCAGACATCGGAAACTGGCGCGGCTACGGGCAGGACAACGAGAAGTTTGCCTATTTGGCTTCGGAAGGCTTCACCTATTTTTGCGGCGTCGAGCTGACAACGATCCCCTGGATCCAGTTTTCGGCTCAGACAGCGTATCTCAGACAAGGCCGCGTGACATTAAACGGCACGCAGCTTATCCGCTACCCCTCAAAGCTGGCGCCGTTTTTTGACGCGGCGTCGGTGCTGGACCCGGCAAGGCCGTAACGCTAAAGGAGGCATGTTATGAATCGAAACGGAGGAGGCTCCTCATCAACCGGCATTTTGGCAGTGATCGCCGTCGTTGCCCTGCTGTTCGGGCTCTTCGGCGGCGGCATCAGCAGCGTGCTCGCGGTGCTCGGCGGCGCACTCGGCGTCATTTTGCTGATCGTGGCCGTTGTCATGTTCTTCGCCTTTAAGAACGCGGCAGATGATGCGGAAAGTGCGGGGACGAGCGGCAGGGTGATCCTGAGCACGGAGGAGGCACAGACCCTTGCCAATGCCCGCCATCAGGTGACGGATATCCGCATGCTCAACACACGCATCGATGATCTGGAGATCCGCCGCAGGAGCAATGAGGTCTGTGATATCATGGATAAGCTCCTGATCGCCATGCATGATGATCCGAAGAAGATCGGCGACGCGCAGATGTTCCTCCAGTATTACCTGCCCACACAGAAGGAGATCCTGACAAAGTACGAGCACATCGAGGAAAGCGGGATCGAAGCCAATGAGACGCTTTCCGCAAAGGTCTTGGACCATTTGAGCGACATTCGCGACGCAACGAAAAAGCAGTTAGGGCATGTATTCGACAACGATGTGTTCGATGTGGACGCCGAGATCGAAATGATGAAGCAGAGCATGAAGGAAGACGGTCTGACGCAGTAGGCGGATCGGGGGCAAGCCCCTTTCTTTCTGCGGAGATGACCGCTAACAGCGCGGAAGCGGGCCGCCGCTCCGGCAGCCTGCGGCAGCCTGCGCACCCTGCAAAATGCGGAAAACATTGACATACAGCGGAAAAAACGATAAAATATTCCGGTGCTGCGGCGATCTAAGCTTCCGCTTCGGCAGATCCGGACGCGGTGATCCGCAGCCCGGCATAACTCCGAAAGGAGAGAAAAATGTTTCAAAAAGAAGTCAAAAAACTGGGAAAGAAGGTCTGGCTAAGCTCTCCGACCATGCACGGGGAAGAGCTGCTTTACATGAAAGAAGCCTTCGATACCAACTGGATGAGCACGGTCGGCGCCAATCTCGACGAAGTGGAGCGCCTTGCCGCACAAAAGGTGGGCTGCGGCTACGCGGTCGCGCTTTCCTGCGGAACAGCGGCACTTCACCTTGCCACAAGGCTTGCCGGTGAACAGCTTTACGGCGTCCATCCCGCGCACAGAGGAAGCCTTGCGGGACACAAGGTCTTCTGCTCCGACATGACCTTTGACGCAACGATCAACCCGGTGGCCTACGAGGGCGGAGAAGCCGTCTTTATCGATACCGAATACGATACCTGGAACATGGACCCGGAGGCGTTAGAAA
Organism: Lachnospiraceae bacterium; assembly: GCA_045600745.1. Lineage (GTDB taxonomy): Bacteria > Bacillota > Clostridia > Lachnospirales > Lachnospiraceae > UBA6987. Next base: position 8,178 of record JAZRYN010000021.1, on the reverse strand, counting down.
AGGCCTTCGAGAGCTATCCGGAGGTCAGGCTGATCGTTGTGGCCCATCTTTACGGAACGCCCGGAAAGATCGACGAGATCCGGGCAATAGCAAAAAGGCACGGTGCGCTCATCGTTGAGGACGCCGCGGAATCCTTCGGCGCCACCTACAAGGGGCGCCAGACCGGAAGCTTCGGGGATTTCTGCGCGATCTCCTTTAACGGCAACAAAATAATCACCGGCAGCGCAGGCGGCATGTTCCTGACCGATTCGCGGGAGGACGCGGACAAGGTCCGCAAATGGTCGACCCAGTCGCGGGAGAACGCACCCTGGTATCAGCATGAGGAGATCGGCTATAACTACCGGATGAGCAATGTGATCGCCGGAGTCATCCGCGGTCAGATGCCGTATCTTGAGGAGCATATCGCGCAGAAAAAAGCTATTTATGAGCGGTATCTCGAGGGCTTTAAGGGCCTGCCGGTCAAGATGAATCCTATCGACCGTGCAAACAGCGAGCCGAACTACTGGCTCAGCTGCCTGATCATCGATCCGGACGCGATGTGCGCCATGGTGCGCGGCGACAGCGAATCGCTCTTTCTTCCGGAACACGGAAAGAGCTGCCCGTCGGAGATCCTGGAGGCGCTTGCCTGCGTCAACGCCGAGGGACGCCCGATCTGGAAGCCCATGCATATGCAGCCCGCTTACCGCATGAACGCCTTTATCACCCGGGAAGGAAACGGAAGGGCAAAAACGAACGCCTACATTTCCGGCGGCTCGCTCGGGAAAGACGGAAAACCGCTTGACGTGGGCATGGACATTTTCCACAGAGGCCTGTGCCTGCCGAGCGACAATAAGATGACGGAAGCGGAGCAGGCGGTCATCATCGAGACCGTCCGCAGCTGCTTTGACTAAAGGAGAAGTGAGAAATGACGGGAAAACGATTGTGGCAGTCGTTCATGCTGAATCTGCACCGCGGAAGCGTAGCCAGAGGGCGTTATTTGAAGAAGGTATTTGCCTCCTGCGGGGACAATGTCAGATTTCAGGTCCGGACGATCCCCTTGTATCCCGAATTGATCAAGCTCGGCAATAATATCAATATCAGCACCGGCGTCAAGCTGGTAACGCATGATGCCATCCATCTGGTCTACAACAAGCTTCCCGGAAAAACGGATAAGGTCCAGGAGCTCGCTCAGTGCATAGAGATCAAGGACAACGTTTTTATCGGCGTAGGCTGCACGATCCTCGGCAATGTGCGAATCGGGCCGAATGTCATTGTAAGCGCCAATTCGCTGGTCAATAAGGATCTGGAGCCGGGCGGTGTATACGGCGGCGTTCCGGCAAGAAGGATCGGTGATTTTGACGAATTCTGGGAAAAGAGAAAGAGAACGGATCTCCCGACGGTCAAGCACAATCAGCATCCTACGCCCGAAGAGGTCGCTAATGCCTGGAAGCATTTTGAAGAAAAACGGTCGTAGCCTGCTATGCCGGCAAAAAATATTCATGGATATTTCGAAGGGTTCTGAGAACGGGAGATAGCCGAAATGTCTCATCAAAAGGGATTATATGAAAAATATATAAAACGTCCGCAGGATCTCTTATGTGCTTCGATAGCTCTTGCTGTCTTATCTCCGGTAATTGGGATAACTGCATTATTGGTAAAAATAAAACTGGGTTCTCCGGTTATTTTTAAGCAGGACAGGCCGGGTCTCAACGGCAGGATATTTAAGCTGTATAAATTCCGCACTATGACGGATAAGCGGGATGAGAAGGGAAACCTGCTTCCGGATATTGAAAGATTGCCAGCCTTCGGAAAAAAGCTGAGAGCGACATCACTCGATGAGCTTCCCGAGCTTGTTAATATCTGGAAGGGAGACATGAGCGTCGTAGGGCCGAGACCGCTTCTGGTCCGGTATCTGCCGCGTTATAACGAGCATCAGGCCCGCCGGCACGAGGTCAGGCCGGGGTTTACCGGCTTGGCACAGGTCAACGGACGGAATGCCATTTCGTGGGCCGAAAAGCTTGACTGGGATGTGAAGTACGTAGACAAGGTGACCTTTATCGGTGACTGGAAAATAATTTTCAAAACGATCACAACGGTACTGAAGCATGAAGGGATAAGCGCGGCAAATGAGGCAACGATGCCTGAATTTACGGGAAAAGAGATGTAGCGGCAGGCGCAAATGCGGCCCTCCGGAGGAAAAGCGTCAAAAAGCATTGCCGATTTTGCCGCCAATGATTACGACTGCTGATTGGTCATAGGGGAGGAACCGGACAGTGAAGGATTTGGTGATCATAGGCGCGAGCGGTTTCGGCCGGGAGACGGCATGGCTGGTCGAACGGATCAATAAAATAAGCGCCTCGTGGAAGCTTCTGGGGTTCATGGATGACGCCCTCGAAATGCAGGGGATAACGGTCAACGGTTATCCGGTCCTTGGGACAACGGCAGAAATAAACAGATACGACGCGTATTATGTCTGCGCGGTCGGTTCGGCAAAAATCAGAAAACAGATCATAGACCGAATCAGGAAAGACAATGAAGAGGTAAGATTTGCCACGCTGATCGATCCGTCGGTCGAGCTGTCGGAACATGTCGTTATCGGTGAAGGCTCGATCCTGTGTGCCCACAGTATCCTTACGGTCAATATTGAGATCGGCCAGCATGTGATCATCAATCTGGGCTGTACCATAGGACATGATGTTGTGATCGGCGATTTTGTAACGGCTTATCCGAGCGTGAATGTTTCCGGTAATGTTAAGATCGATGACTGCGCCGAACTCGGAACAGGCTCTCAGATCATTCAGGGAATGAAGATCGGGAGGGGATCGGTCCTCGGAGCGGGGAGCGTTGTCATTTCGGACATAGCGGATCATTCGCTTGCCGCAGGTGTTCCCGCAAGGATCATCCGGAGCATTCCCTGAAGCAAAGAGATAAATGAAATGCCAAGTGGGCATTGGTTAAGTGGAGACTGGTTATGGTAAACGATCTTGATAATACCGATTATGGCTTAGCTGAGATTCATTCAAAGCTGCTTGAAACTTTATCCAAATTTGATAGTATCTGCCGGGAAAACGGAATATTCTATTCGCTCCACGGCGGAACGCTGCTGGGCGCCGAGCGGAATGGAGCTTTCATTCCGTGGGATGACGACGTTGACATTTCGATGACCCGAAAAAACTTCGAGGCTTTTAAGAAAGTCATGCGGGGGGGGATCGACGGATATATCATCTCTGATGACGAGCTTTGGGTCCCGCGCTTTACCCGGAAGAACCAGGAAGATCCGGTGTGTCTGGATATTCTGGTCTGGGATTATATCTCGGAAAAGAAAATAGCGCAGAAGCTTAAGATCACCTGCCTGCGGGCACTGCAGGGGATGATGAAGGAAGACGTCGACTATTCCCTGTACGGGTTAAAGGGAAAGATCCTGGTCGGCGCCACCCAGATCATGGGGAAGCTGCTCAGCCGGAAAAAGAAGCGCGAGATATTCTACCGTGTTCAGACCAGGAGATGGACCGGGGCCAAAAAATATATCCACCGCTCCAACGACTCTTACAGAGGCTGCTCTTACATTCTGGACAGTCACTATATGGATGAGTATTCGGACATTCGATTTGAAGGCCGGGCGTTTATGGTCAACAAAAGATACCGTGAATTTTTGGTGATGGAGTACGGTAAGAATTATATGACGCCTCCTCCGGTAAAGGACAGACATCCTGGGCATGTTCTGATCCGGGAATCATTAGGCCGAAAACAAAAACCGGCTGCGGACCGGAAGGAGCAGTATGAATAATGTTTCGATGACCGAACAACTGAAAGAGATACAGTCGGTTTGTTTTAACCTGCTGAAAGTATTCGATTCGTTTTGTGAACAAAACGGTCTTTTGTATTATGTTTGCGGAGGGGGCTGCATAGGCGCCGTGCGGCATGGCGGTTTTATTCCGTGGGATGACGATATTGACGTCATGATGCCCCGGCCGGATTTTGAAAAGCTGAAGCTTCTCTGGCCGCGTCAGATGGATGGATCGAAGTACCGCTTCAACGACAATTCGGAGACGCAGTTTATGAGAAACATGTGGGCGTCTGTCTCGGATGAAAACACCACGTTCATTAAAGAACGGCAGCAGGATCTTGATATTTCCCACGGCATAAAACTGGAGATCATACCGCTTGACGGCTGCCCGTCGAATCGGTGGCAGCGAAAAAAGCAGATCTTCTGGGCGCTGATCCATCAGATCTATATCAATCAGGAGCCGCCGATCTCAAAAGGAAGGGTGCTGAAAGGCGTCGGAAATCTTTTGCTGATGCTCCATCGCGGCTGGCCTTCCCGGTACAGGGCGGCCGAACGGGCAGAAAAAAGAATGTCGAAGTATGGCTTCCATGAATGCGATAAGGTGACGGAATTGACGACCCGCTTTCAGTATATGCGCAATGAATACCCTAAGGCGGCATTTGAAAAGGCAGTGCGGATCCCGTTTGAGGGCTTTATGACGCCGGTGCCGGCCGGATATGACACCTATCTGCGAATGGCGTTCGGAAATTATATGGAGCTTCCGCCGGAAGAGGAGCGCTGCCCGAAGCATGAAACGGTCTTTATCGATACGCATTCGTCGTACCGGAATTACAAGGGACAGTATTATTGTGTCCGGCAGGGAAAATGAGCAGAACAGATCATTGAAAGGCACTTTTTAATAATGAAGGCAGCTTCCGTTAATAAAAAGAATACTTTTACGCCGTTGCTGGCGCTTACCCTGCTGGCGGTCTTATCTTTCATTGTGAAAGAATACGACCTGCCGGTCAGTGCGGGCTATGGTGCTTTTATCGTGATCGCGTTCTTTTTTTTAGCGGCAGGCGGAGGGAAACTATCCCTTTCAAAAACCAAGATCGCAGCGGCGGTGTTTGCGGCAGTTGCCACAGCTTTGGTCTTTATGCCTTATGCAAGCACGTCCTTGACGACGATCGGCACGCTGATGTCCTTAGATATTGCCATGATATATATTCTGATCTGCAGCCCGGATGAACAGGATGTTGAAAGGACGCTGAGGATCCTGATGTTTTTTGCGCTCGTGATGAGCCTCTATGCGATCGCGGTTTCGGTTCACCCGGATGTATACTACAAGCTCGTCAAACCGCTTCTTCCGCCGGAGTCGCAGAACATTATCGAACTCAATTTCAAGAATCACTACGGAATTGCGGTAGGAAGAGAAAGCATCGTCGTAGATTACTACGCGTTCTTCGGACTGGTGATCGCCGTCAACACCCTCCTGATCAAGGGGAAAAAAGAAAAGAAGAAGATCGGCTGCATCCTGATGATCATCCTCTGTACGCTGGCGATCATCGTGCAGAACAGGAAGGCGGAGCTGCTGACGGCTGCCGTCGTGGTCGTATTCCTTTTCTTAAGTAATGTCAATGCGACCGGGCCAAGACAGAGACGAAAACATACGCTTGCCTTTTTTTTCGTGGCGCTCCTCGGTGTCGCCGCGTTTCTTGTTCTTCTTAGACAAGGTTATTTATCCCGCTATGAGGTCTTCTTCAGACAGCTCGCCATGCGTTCATCCGAAGCAGGCAGCACGGTCGATATCAGCTCCGGCAGGATCAAGCTGTGGGGGCGGGCGCTGGAACTGTTTAAGGACCATCCCGTTTTCGGGATCGGATGGGGCAATTTCAGAAACTATCTTACGGATACCTATAACGTTTTCAATGATGGTCAGCTGAGCAATGTTCACAACAATTATCTGCAGATCCTCTGCGAAACCGGCGCCGTAGGCTTTCTCCTTTTCGTTCCGCCGCTGTTTTACATTCTTGCCCGGACATTCCGGACGATCCGGCGCCTTCGTCTTCAAAGGCCCGGAAATGAAAGCGCCAGGATCGCCGCTTCGGTATCCGTTTCCTTCCAGCTGTTTTATCTGGGGATCAGTTTTATCGATCCGGTGTGGTATAAAATGTTTACATGGCCGTTTTACGGGATCTCGGTGATATTGATCGTTTATGCGGAAAAAGCACTGTCTTGCCGGTACGAAGCAGAGATACCGCGGCAGAGGAAGGAGGATGGAGCATGTTTGGCTTTAAACGATTAAGGAATGCCTCGGTCTCAGTTAAAGCGACGCTCGCATTCGGAATAGCTTCCTTTGCCGTCAGCGGGATCAATTACATCACGACCCCGATCTTTACCCGGATACTGAGCACATCCGATTACGGGATCATTGCCGTTTACAATTCGTGGTATGAGATCATCCGCGTATTTGCAACGATGACCTTGATCTTTCCCGGCATCCTTCAAGTGGGATTACATGAACACCGCGAGAACCGCTGGAAATACCTCTCCTCGATGCAGGGAGTGATCACGGCAGTAACCGGCGTGCTGGCCGTTCTTTTTTTCCTGTTCCGTGATACGATATGTTCCCTGATCAAGCTGGATCCGTCGCTGATGATCCTGATGCTGGTCGTATGTGTTTTTCAGTCGGCAACGACCCTTTGGACGACCAAGCAGCGATACGAATATAATTACCGAATAACGGTCTTAGTCACAATAGGCTCGGCGGTCTTTGCGCAGATCGTTGCCATTGCGGCAGTACTCCTGCTCCGCCGGAACCCGTCCGTAAGCCTGGCTAACGTGAGGCTATGGAGCTCGGGAGCCGTCAATATCGCCGTGGGTATCGTTCTCTTTTACATTATCATGGCAAAGGGAAAACAGCCGATCGATCTGCCTCTTTGGAAATCAACGGCGATAGTCGCGATTCCGCTGATCCCTCACTATCTGAGCTCTGTGATCCTCCACAGCACGGATAAGATCATGATCAGCCAAATGGTCGGTGACGGTGAGGCGGGCATTTATTCCCTGGCGGCGACCCTTTCCTCGCTCGGAGTGCTGTTTTGGCGGGCCCTTAGTACGACGTTCTCCCCCTTTATCAACGCAAAATTATCCGAGCGCAAGTTTAAAGAGATCAATGATGCGGTTCTTCCGCTATTGACGGTCGTCGGGCTGACCTGCGTGCTGGGCGCGTTAGCTGCGCCGGAGATCATTCGGATACTTGCGACAAAGGAGTACCTTGCGGGAATCTATGTGATCCCTCCGACCGTGATCGGCATTTTCCTCCATGCCCTGTATGACGTCTTTTCGGCGGTTGCCTTTTTTCATAAAAAATCGACAAGGATCATGGTGGCTTCGGCCACGGCGGCCGTGTCCAATCTTGTCCTGAATTATGTCTGTATCAAGCAGTTCGGTTTTATTGCTGCCGGGTATACGACGATGGCCGCCAACCTGCTGCTGACGACGATGCATTATTTCAACATGCGCAGGATAGAACCGGAAAAGATCTATGATATGCGGTTCGTTTTGCTTGCGGTGATCGCCGTGTCCTGCGGCTGTCTGGCGTGCAATTTCTTATACCGGGCAAGCAGCCTTATCCGGTACGCCGTGATTCTCATTGTTATCGCAGCGGTTTATTCCCAAAGAAGGAATGTGATCACCGCAATCAATAATATGAAAGTGTGATAAGGAGGCATTTCAAATGAATGTAGCAGTTATTATTGCCGGAGGCTCCGGCTCCAGGATGGGGCAGGATATCCCTAAGCAGTTTATCAATGTATATGATAAGCCGGTGCTGATCTATACCTTAGAAGGCTTTCAAAAGCATCCGCAGATCGACGCCATTGAAGTGGTGTGCATTGACGGCTGGCACGATGTCCTTAGGGCCTATGCCAAACAGTTTAACATCGATAAGCTGAAATGGATAGTCAGCGGCGGAAGCACCGGACAGGAATCCATAAGAAATGGCGTGTACAATCTTGAAGGGAAGGTGTCTGACGAGGATATTATCATTATCCACGACGGTATCCGTCCGCTCGTCGACGAGACGGTGCTGACCGATGTGATCATCAAAGCGAAGGAGCACGGAAATGCCGTGACTTCTCTTCCGTATAATGAGCAGATCTTTGTTATCGATGATGAAATCAGCACGACGAAATTTATCCCGCGCGAGACACTTCGCCGTGTTTCCACACCGCAGGCCTATCGGTTCGACCTGCTTGATTCAAAATATCACGAGGCATTTGAAAAGAAGATCGGCATTTATGGCTCCCATTATACCAACACCATGATGGTCGAGCTGGGCGTAAGGCTGTATTTTGCGACCGGCTCCGATAAAAATATTAAGCTGACGACTAAGGATGACCTTGAAATGTTCAAGGCATATTTGAAGTCTG
>JAZRYN010000020.1:0-3557 GCA_045600745.1 Lachnospiraceae bacterium | reverse complement strand
GCGAGGTCATCCTTGAAATTACGACGGATAAGCTCACCAATGAGGTGGCCAGTGAATATGACGGCGTACTGCTGAAAATCGTTGCCCAGGAGGGTGACGATGTTCCCGTGAAGGGACTGCTCGCTTATATCGGGCAGAAGGGGGAGGCCGTCGGCGGGGCTGCTCCCGCATCTGCCCCGGCGCCTGCTCCCGCAGCGGCAGCAAAGAACGCGGCGGGAAAGAAGGTTATTGTAGTCGGTGGAGGCCCCGGCGGTTATGTTGCCGCCATTCGTCTGGCGCAGCTCGGTGCGAAGGTAACGGTCATCGAGCGCGAGCACCTCGGCGGCACCTGCCTCAACATCGGCTGCATTCCGACGAAGTGCCTCCTGCACTCCGCAGAGCTGATTGAGGACATCCGCAATCAGAGCCGGGAAATCGGAATCGAAGTTGACGGCGCCCGTGTCAATTTCCCGCAGGTCATCGCGCATAAAAATGAGATCTCCCAAAAGCTGACGAGCGGAATTGCCGGTCTGTTCAAGCTGAACAAGGTGGCCAAGATCGACGGCGAAGCGAAGTTCACCGCTCCCGGACGGCTTTCTGTCAGAAAGGCAGACGGCACGACCGAGGAGATGACGGCGGACGCCATTATTGTCGCAACCGGCTCGGTCAATGCACAGCCTCCGATCCCCGGGCTTAAGGAGGTCGCCGCCTGCATCGATTCAACTGGTGCGCTTTCTCTGGAAAAGCTGCCGAAATCCATGGTGGTTATCGGCGGCGGCGTTATCGGTCTGGAGCTTGCCTGCGCTTATGCGGCATTCGGGACAAAGATCACCGTCGTGGAAGCGATGGACCATATGCTGCCCATGCTTGACGGCGATCTGACGAAGATCGGCGTTGCCCACATGAAGAAGATGGGCATTGAATTCAACCTCGAATGCCCGGTGCAGCGCATTGAAGAAGCTCCGCTCGGAGCCAAGGTCGTCTGCAAGAACAAGGCAGGCGAGACGGTCAGCTTTGAAGCGGAGAAGGTGCTTGTGGCCATCGGCCGCCGTGCCAATACGGCGATGCTTGATCTTGAGGCAGGCGGGCTTGACAATGACCGCGGCCGTATCAAGGTCAACGATAAGATGGAAACGAGCGTTCCCGGAGTGTATGCGATCGGCGACTGCGTGATGGGCTATGCCCAGCTTGCCCATACCGCTTCGGCCATGGGCGAGGTAGCAGCCGAAAACATTATGGGCGGCGAAGCCCACTACGACCAGAGGACGAATCCTACCTGTGTGTACATCGAGCCGGAGGCTGCCGGCGTCGGCCTGACGGAGGAACAGTGCAAAGCAGCGGGAATCGATTATAAGGTCGGCAAATTCCCGATGGCGGCCAACGGCAAGGCACTGATTCTGAACGGCGGCGAGGGCGTCGTCAAGATCATCGCCGGAAAGGAATACGGCGAGGTGCTGGGAATGCATATCATCGGGCCGAGAGCAACCGACCTGATTGCCGAGGGCGCTCTTGCCATTGAAGGCGAAATGACGCTTGATGAGCTGATCGCGACGATTCACTCTCATCCGACGGTGACGGAGGCCATGAGGGAAGCCGCGCTTCACGCAGAGGGACGCGCCATTCACACCTCCAACCGGTAAGTCCTTTGCGGTTTCCTGCCCGTGCGAAGAGAGCCTCCGCTGATTCGGGAGACCGCTTAAGAAATTCAATTATCCGCGGAAACGGCATGGCTTCGGTCATGCCGTTTCTTCTTTACGGTCGTGAGAGAAAAGCAGCTGCGGGAACGCCGGATTAAATGACGGTAATCAGACCGTCTGGTGACTGACCGGCTTTACCTTGATGGTGGCGGCGTAGGCGCTGTTGCACAGGCCGAGGACGGCGGAGAGAATGAAAAGAGTCTCGATACCGAGCGCTTGCCATATCCAGCCGCCGAAGAGCGCGATCAGGATGGTGATCAGATGATTGACGGATACGCCGGAGGAAATGGTCGCCCGCACCTCATCCGCATTGTCGGAAAGGTCCTGCACATAGACATTGGAAGCCATTGAGGCGAGCGAGATGACCGAATCGAGAATGTAGTTGACACAGCAGACAATGAAAGCGGTCTGCATCGAAAAAATATGATGGGCGAAGCCGTAGAAAAAGCAGACGATCACGAGGATAAGCGTGTCCGTGATCATTACGATCTTATAGCCGAAGCGGTCGATGATCCGGCCGACGAGCGGTGAAGCAAAGAAGGTGCAGACGGAGGAGATCGCAAAGAGGATGCTGATGACCATGGCGTCCGCGCCGTAGAAGAGCACGAGAACGTAGGGCCCGAAGGTGAAAAAGATCTGCTTGCGTGCCCCGTAAAAGACCTCAAGCATGTAGTATTTGCGGAATTTGCGGCGGAAATAAAAACGGCGCTTGCTCTCGTCCGGACGGCTTTCGCCCTGCATTTTCAGCGAGGACAGAAAGCCGATGCCGATAATGCCGGCGCTGACCGCGAAAACGCTGCGATAGAGCGAAAAGGAGCTTGGCAGAAAAAACAGGATCCCGATAATGACAAGATATCCGGCCAGCATGCCGATTTGATGAATGGCGTTCTGCAGACCGAGGGCCGCCCCGCCGCGGCCCTCCTTTGCGTATTGCAGAGAGAGCGTGCTGCGCATCCCTAACTGGATATGATCGCCGAGGGAGTAGACAAATGTGGCCAGGATCACCATGACCTTCGTTGCCGGAACGACGGCCTGCAGCGCCATGCCGCCCAGCATGATCACCGCCCCGATCCGGTAGATCTTTTCGGCAGAGAACGTATAGAGGACAGCCAGAAGGAAGACCAGAAGAAGGCCGGGCATTTCCCGGAAAAATTCGGAGACGCCCTTGTCAAAGGATGACATGGAGTCGATCTCCGCGAGATAATTGTCGAAGATTCCTTTGTAGGGCCCGTAGGCAAGGCCGAAGGTGGCGACCGAAATGAAAAACATCCGATAGCCGGAGCCGGTCCTGAAGACTTCATTTAGTTTCCGCATATGCTTCTTACCCCCTGCCGCTCATCATAGCGCATTCCGCGCTCTTCTTCAACGGTTTTGACAGGGACATATTCCGGAGGAAAATTCAAAGTCCACAACGACTACTTGACAAGATCTTTGTTGACATCAGAGATGGAATATGATATGTGTTGATCACGGATGTTGCTGATGATAAAGGAATATGTGCTTTTGAGGGTAGCTGGCCTCGATGGGCTGACTGTTTTAAGGTCAATATGACGTTGACCATCCACATTGATAATGCTAAAAACAAAAGAAAAGAGGTAGTAAAGGAATGACCCGGAGAATCCGGGAGAAAGGGAAAATCCAATCACTATCATCAAGGATTGGATCACACAAGAGAAGAAATGAAAAAACGTATTGCAGCAGTGGTCGTGTCCATGGTATCTGTTATGAAAAAACGTTTCGGAATATACGTATCGCTTGTGCTTATCCTGGTGATGCTTTCTTCTTTAACGACGTTGGTAGCCTGCTCTTCATCTCCTGAGCCGGAAATTCTCGAAACGACTGATGAATCGCAAAACGATGAAAGCATGATTATTCATTCCT
>JAZRYN010000019.1:0-3412 GCA_045600745.1 Lachnospiraceae bacterium | reverse complement strand
CCCCGTATTTTACCGTGCCTCCTCGAAATATGCCCCTCTTTTCCGCCGGATAGCGGACGAATACGAAAGCGCGTTTTTAGGGCGCAGCTCCCGGCGGCAATAAAGGGCTTTACAAAAGCCGCCTTTTTCAATATAATTCATTTGTAGGAAGTGGATGAAAAGGAAATAATAACGCGTAATTAATTAACAGCGTTAATCAAAAGAAAAAAAGAAGGAGAAAAACATGAAAAAGCTAATCGCACTCTCTTTGACGCTCATCATGGTCATGTCTCTGTGTGCATGCGGCGAGCAGCCCGCAGGCTCTACCCCGGCGCCCGAAAACACCCCCGCCGCTGAAAGCACGCCGGCCGGTGAAAGCACCCCTGCCGCCGGAGAAAGCACCGAGGCCCCTGCCGGTGAGATCGTCATCAACTTCCCCAGCATCTGGGTCGGCACCGACTCCAAGGCCGAATACATGGCCAAGATGATCGAGGATTTCAACGCCGAAAACGCCGGCTCCATCAAGGTCGTCGTCGAAGAGCAGACCGACTATCAGGCCTACCGCGACAAGATCCGCACGCAAGTGACTACCGGTGATGTTCCCGACATCTGCATTCTCGACGGCACCTATGACGTCGCTGCCTACACGGCTTCCGGCAAGTTCATGGACTTCGCCCCCTATCTGGCAGACGGCTGGGGAAATGACTTTGCCGAAGGCTTTGCCGATCCCTACACCATAGACGGTCAGGTCTGCATCCTTCCCTTCGAGTCCGCCATTTTCCCGCTTGTCTACAACAAGGATATCCTTGCGGACTGCGGCTATGACGCCTTCCCCACCACCTATACCGAAATGCTTGAAATGTTCAAGACCATCAAGGATAAGGGCTACAACGCCATGGGCCAGATGGCCGGCGAACACGCCTGGTCCTCCATGCTCTGGTACTCCCTGATCGTTCAGGCCATCGGCGGAAAGGAAGCCTTTGAGAACGGTCTTTCCGATCCCGCTTTCGTTCAGGCGGCCGAGATCCTCAAGGAAATGTACAGCTACACCTTCGACGGCGCGGTTTCCGCCGGCGCAGGCGATGTCAACTCTCACTTCATCGACCGTTCCACCGCTGTTTACCTGAACGGCCCGTGGTGGATCGCCAACTTCTACAAAGAAGACAATGCTGTTGACGGCGTTCTTTTAGCCGACGTCTGCGACGTCGCGGCCAACCCCGTCTATGAAGGCGGCAAGGGCGAAGGCGGCGTTGTCACCGCTATCCAGGGCGCTCTTGCCTGCGCCAAGCAGTCCGACCCCGCCAAGGAAGCCGCTGTGGTCAAGTTCATCAAGTACATCTCCGATCCGCAGCGCATTTCCGAATGGTCTCTTTCCTCCGGCGCCATGTTCTTCGTGAAATACGAAGCTTCTCCGGACACGACCGCCATCGCCCAGAAGTTTGCCCAGATCGCCAGCGATGCTTCCTATACCACGCTGCACGTCAACGGCACCTTCCCGACGGCATTTTCCACCGAGTTCCCCGCAGCCGTTTCTGCGCTTGCTCTCGGCGAAATTGACGCTCAGGGCTTCGTCGATCAGCTTCAGACCGCTATCGACAATGCTCAGTAAGCGGTAACTGATCTCTATAGGGCGCGGCATTTCACCGCGCCCTTGTTTGAAGCATTATCCCCTGCAAGGAGGAAGCAATGAAGCTTGCCAAATCGGATAAGGGTCCGCTGTTTGCGTTTCTCGCACCTGCCGTTTTCCTTGTGATCGTATTTTTCGTCATTCCGGTCCTTTATGTATGCGTCGTCAGTCTTCTGAAATGGAACGGCATCTCCGCTCCGGAGTTCCGCAGCCTCACGAATTTCACCAAGCTCTTTAATGACAAGGCCTTTGTCCGTTCCATCATCAACAACATCATCTGGGCAGCCGTTGCCGCCTGCATCCAGGTCCCCCTCGCCATGCTGATGGCGATCATTCTTTCCCGCAAGCCCAGGGGATGGAAATTCTTCCGCACGGTCTATTTCTTCCCGCAGGTCATTTCCGGAATCGCGCTGGCCACGATGTGGCGTGCCATATACAATGCCGAGAGCGGACTTCTGAACAAGCTGCTGATCGCTGTCGGAGCCGGTGACCTTGCCCGCGACTGGCTGGGAGGAAGCACGAGCGCCTTTCCTGCCGTGCTTATCTACTGGGTCTTTTATATCGGATATTACATGGTTATCATGATGGCAGATATCACGACGATCGATGAAACCTATTACGAGGCCGCCATTATTGACGGTGCGACGGAATTCCAGCAGGCCATCCACATAACCATTCCGCTGATCAAGAATTCTTCTCTGCTCACCTGCGTAACGCTCGCTTCGGTCATGGGGCTCCGTCAGTTCGAGCAGGTCTATATGCTGACAAACGGCGGACCGGCCAATAAAACGTCCACCATCGTCCTCTATCTGTACAAAAAGCTGCAGGATTCCAACTACGGCATGGCGGCCGCCTCGGCCATCGTCCTGATCGTCATCGGCGCCGTGTTCATCGTCTTTATCCGGAAGCTCTTTCAGGAACGCGGAAAGGAGGCGGCAGCATAATGGCAAATAAGATCAAGGCCAATTCCCCCAGAAAGACCCTCATCAGCATTTTCCGCTGGATACTGATCATCTTCTTTGCGGTCTATACGCTGTTCCCTCTGTTCTGGCTTATTCTCGCCTCCTTCAAGACGAACTTCGAGTTCATGACGGGGCCTGCCTTCGCCTTCCCGAAGGTGTGGCAGGTGCAGAACTACATCAACGCGCTTACCGTCGCCGGGCTGGGTCGTATGATGTTGAATTCGGTCATCGTCGGCGTCTGCGCCACCGTGATCAATGCGGTCGTCGCCAGTATGGCCGGGTACTGCATTTCCCGCTTCCGCTTCCGCGGCAGGGAGAAGCTGTTCCTGCTGTTCACCGTCGGGATCCTCGTTCCGTTAAACGCGCTGATGGTGCCGTACTTTGTCATCATCAACAAGCTCGGGCTCTACAACACCTACGGCGGCATGATCTTACTTTATACCGCCATCGGCATTCCCATCTCCACGGTCATTATCCGCGGTCTGATGGACTCGATCCCCATGGAGATCGAGGAAGCGGCGTATATCGACGGCTGCGGCTTTTTCGGCCGTTTCTTCCATATCATGCTGCCGCTTTCCCGCACCGGCATCGTCACGGCGGCGACCTTCGAATTTCTCACCTGCTGGAACGAGTTCGTATTTGCCAACCTGATCGTTTCGTCCGATAAGCTCAGGACTATTCAGGTCGGGATCCGCTATTTCACGAACCAGTTCTCCACCGACTATGTTTCCATGTATGCCGCCATCGTCATCTCCATTGTTCCGTCGATCCTGGGCTATATCATCTTCCAGGAGCAGATCATAAGCGGCATGACGAGCGGCGCCGTCAAGGGATAAGCGCGGCA
>JAZRYN010000018.1:0-2357 GCA_045600745.1 Lachnospiraceae bacterium | reverse complement strand
CCTTGCCCATCCACTCGCTGTGGAAGCGTGCCAGATAATCATTGACGGTGACGATATGCACGCCCTCGCCCGAGATCGCGTTCAGGTAGGCCGGGAAGCACGCAGTCAGCGTCTTGCCTTCACCGGTCAGCATCTCGGCGATGCGGCCCTGATGCAGCGCGATGCCGCCGACCAGCTGCACCTTGAACGCCTTCTGACCGATCGCGCGGAAAGCGCCCTCGCGCACCGCGGCAAACGCCTCGTTCAGCATGCTGTCCAGCGTCTCGCCCTTCTTATAGCGCTCACGGAACAGGCGCGTCTGGTCGCGCAGCTCGGTGTCACTCATGGCGGCATATTTCGGTTCCAGCGCCAGGATCTGATCCGCCTGCGTCATCAGTTTTTTCACTTCTGCCTCGCTGTTGCCGGCGAGCAGCTTCTTCAGAAAATCAAACATTCGGTCCTCCGGTTTCATGGCGGTTATAGAAAAGCCATTTAAACACTTTATCATACCATTCTTTCCCGCTTTTTGCAAGCCGCCGTGTGTTAACCCGATCCGTTCTGTGCTATAATGGGGTATCCGCAAACAGGAGGTACATATGGAACAGACGGTGAACACCTATGAGGTGACCCGGGAACTCTATCGCAGATGGATCCTGGAAGCAAAAAAAGAAGGCAAACGCCTGGCCTTTACGATATTCTGGGCTGTTATGACCGTCGGCACTCTGCTGTATTTCCTGCTCTGCGGCCATGATCCCCTGTTTCTGTTGCTGGCCCCGTACTGCGCGTTCATGATCCTGCCGCGGGATCTTCTTGTGGGAAACCGGATGTACAAGAGGCTGCTCTCCCTGCAGGGCACACAGCATTGGGTGCGCACCGTTACCGTGACGCGGGAGGAGATCGTCGTGTGTGACGGCAGCTCGCAAACGACCCTGCGCACTGCCGATGTCAAGAAGGTCACGCGGGACGAACGCGTGATCCGCGTCTTCATGAACAACGGCACCTCGCTGCGGCTCTATACCGATTCCTTCACCGAAGGTACTCCGGAGGACTGTCTGCGCCTTCTTCACGCATGACCGCTTCCCGAACACGAAAAAAGCACAGACCTTCATTTGCTGAGGTGTGATAAGGATTTTTTCGGATATGGATTCTGTACGGCAAAATCCGATGCTCGCTACGAATGTGGACAAATCGAAATTTGCAGAAAGGAGTATAGTAGTATGGAAGATTTGTTTGTGTATGCGATTCTTTTTTCAGTCGGGTATGATACATGGCCCGAGTTTTCTTCCACGCTGGATACTCTTTTCTTGGAGAATTCCGATAATACCGATTTGTTGGAATTGGAGTATATGCAGCCAAAAGATGCGATTCTGCATACGTTATCATTAATGAATACATATGAAATTGACATTGGTTTATTTGGGAAATCGCTTATGAGAGAAATTAATAAGCTATATGCAGGTATTGGCAACTTGTCAAAATTTAGTTGCAAGATGTATGAAATTTGGAAGAGATTGCCGGTTTCAATAGAATACGGAACGGAACCTTTTTTTACATTAAATTACGCTGGTGATTGTCTGGATTATGGCGATGAAAAGCAGTGTGTGGAGCTGTTTGAAAAAGCAGTTAATTTTTATAACTAAATAAGTCAATTACAGTTACTCCTAATGAAAGAAATAACCCGCCGAAAAGGTAATTCCTCTTCGGCGGGTTTTGCTTTGATTAAAAACTTCCTTACGACACGCTATCGTTCGGGTCTGTGCTTTTTCCGTGTCCGGATCTATTCTTCAAACAGCGCCGTGGAGAAATACCGTTCTCCCGTGTCCGGCAGGATGGTCACCACGGTCTTACCAGGGCCCAGCTCCTTCGCCAGGCGCAGCGCGGCGGTCACGTTGGTACCGCTCGAGATGCCGCACAGGATGCCCTCCTCGCGGATCAGCCTGCGCGAGGTCTCCAGCGCCTCCTCGTCGGTGACGATATCGATATGATCGAAGATGTTCAGATCCAGATTCTTCGGGATCAGCCCGTCTCCGATGCCCATCTGCAGATGCGTGCCGATGGAGCCGCCGGAAAGAATGGCGGCGTTCTCCGGCTCGACCGCCCAGATGCGGATATCGGGATAGAGCTTTTTGAGCGTCTGCCCGATGCCGCTGAGCGTGCCGCCCGTGCCGACGCCCGAGCAGAAGCCGTGGATGGGCGCGCCCACCTGCCCCACGATCTCCAGCGCCGTATGCAGCTTGTGCACCTGCGGATTATCCGGGTTTTCGAACTGCTGCGGGACCCACACGCGCGGGTCCTCCCTCTGCATGCGCAGAGCGGTCTGCAGACACTCGTCAATGCAGCGGCCGATATCGCCGTCATCGTGGATCAGCACCAGCTCG
>JAZRYN010000017.1:0-5467 GCA_045600745.1 Lachnospiraceae bacterium | reverse complement strand
GAACGTATAAAATCAGAAAGAATCAAAGCGGAAGCAGAGCGGGAGAGCGGAAAAGGCAAAAATAAAAGAGGCTAACGTCGTAAGAAGCACACCTACCGAGAACGGTACCATGCTTCCTGATATTAACCTCAAATATAGTTTACAAGACATAATTTCAAAAATCAACCCATTAAATGGAGATTTCTTGAAATATTTCCCGGAGAGCGTGCTATCTCAAGAAAAAATTGCTGCGGTTGAAGAAGGCGGGGGAGAAAGAACGTATAAAGTCAGAAAGAATCAAAGCGGAAGCAGAGCGGGAGAGCAGAAAAGGCAAAAAGAAAAGAGGCTGACGTCATGGGGGGCACACGATCTGAATTTGATCCCGCGCTTCCCGCTGTTAACCTCGAAAACACTTCAGCATGCGGTATTTCAAAAAACGACCATAAATATGGTTTACTCTATTTTAATATCTCCGTTTCTACGATAAAATATACAATAAGCAAATATTTCGTATGGTACGTACGTTTTATTGACCGGTCAAAGGCCGGTCACGGAGGCCTTTTATGCGATCGTTGAAAGTAGCGGCAATTCTTCTTGTTCCGGCGCTTTGCGCGGGGCTTCTTGCGTGCGCGCCGGAGCCCGTGCCGGAACCCACGCCGACGGCGGCGCCCACGGCCTCGCCGACCCCGACCCCCACGCCTACGCCGAGCCCCACGCCCGTGCCCACGCGCACGCCGAACGGGAACGACCTCGTGCCGACCGTGACGCCGGAGATCACCTTCGTGCCGCTGCCGCAGACCTCCCACACGCCGGATAAGCACGGCAACACGCCCACGCCTACGCCGAGCTGGGCAGACCCGCTGCCGACCCCCGGCCCGAATGACGAGCCCTATGTCACCGTACCCGAAACGGTCGAGCTCGGCACCGTACACGATACCGGCTACAAGGGCATCCACATCCGCGCGAAGGAGAACCACAAGGGCACGAACCTCGGCACCGCGCACGACGGCGAACAGTACGCCGTCCTCGAAGCGGGGGAAGCCTTCACGAAGATCCTCTTCCAGGGGCAGGAAGGCTATATCGATACCGAAAACGTCACCTCGGAAACGCGCCGGACGGGGCACACCGACGTGATCGAATACACCATCGGCTCATTGAACGCGCACGGCATCCGCAGCACCGCGCGCTTCCGGAAGCTCAGCGAGATCTTAAAGGAGGACGCCTTCGATATCGTCGGCATCCAGGAGATCTTCCGCGGCGCGGAGACCGACTGGCTCGTCAAGCTCGCGGAGGCGGCGGAATACCCCTATTACACCTTTACGCGCACCCTCACGCGGGACGGCGCGGATTACGGCACGGCGATCCTTTCGAAATACCCGATCGTGCTCGCAGAGAGCTGGCCGCTCACCGTCGCGAAGGGCAAGGAACCGCGCGCGCTCGGCTACGTGGGCGTGCTGATGCCGAAGGGCCTCGTGCACATGTTCAACACGCACCTGTGCGCCTCTTCGATGTACACGAAATCGATCAATATCGCCGCGATGGCGCAGGCGCTGCGCTTTTCCGGCGTGGGTCCCTATACCGTGACGGGCGATTTCAACTGCTCGCCGCCGCGCATCTACCGCTACATGAAGGAGATCCGCTTCGCGAACGTCGATCAGAACACCTTCGTCAACACCTCGCGGCCCAAGATCCTCGATAACATCCTCTACACCGCGGGCATCGCCGTTTCGGATTTCGGCATGGTGGATACCATCTCGACCGAGGCGACCGACCACATGTTCCTGCACTGCAGGGTGCACGTGCTCATCCCGGAGACCGACCCGGTCACGGGCGAGCTTTTGCCGTGGGAGTAGGGGGAGACGAGCCTGCGGGATGCCTTTGAAAAGACTGCCCCGGAGAAGCTTTCCGGCATCTTGATAAGTATGCAAAAAACGCAGCAGGAAAAAGCGAAACCGCATATACGGGTTCCCCAAGGGGGAAGGCTATGGCATGGGCGCAGACGAACAACTTTACGTGTTCCGTTGACGGTTGAGAAAGAAAGCCTCTTACAGCAGGAGGGCCCGGCTGAACGGGCAGCCTTCCCCGGAGGAAAGGCCATGGCTTGGGCGCCCAACATCTGAGAATCGGATATACGGATTGACGCCGGAATGGCGCATATAATATAATAACTTACTGTATTGTAATTCTATATCCATTTCAAGTCCCTCTCATCATCTTATATTTTTATCTTTTACTGCATTCCGTTTTTCAGAAAAGAGGAGAGTATGATATGAATGATCAAGAAGTCAAAGCGTTCCTACGCCTCGCAAAGGCTGGCAATATGTCGCATGCCGCCGATTCATTGGGAATATCGCAATCCGCTTTAAGCAACCAGATCGTCTCATTGGAACAGGAGATAGGCGAAAAGCTTTTTGACCGCAGCGGAAACAGCCTCCGACTGAATGCGAATGGAGAGCATTTTTATGATTTTGCGGAAAAGCAGGCGGAGGAATACAGAAGGTATCTTGATTTTGTTAAGAAAAACCACTACCACTATACGGGGACGATCTACATCGGGTGTACGGTTTACCCGCCTATTCTGTTCGAATGCATCGACAAGTACCTTGCGCTGAATCCGAACGTCAGCATTTCAGTATGTACGCTGCACAATAAAAACAAATGGCATTCAGACGGGAAACTAGATTTCTGGCTGTTTTCGGAATCGGAGAAGACACCGGTCAGCCAGGCAGAGCAGTACTGGGTATCTACGCCGCTTTTTCGTGATCAGTGGGTTGTCGTATACAGCAGAAAGATGATGGATACGCCGGAAACGGAAATTTCCGATTTAATACAATTGAAGGATCGGCCCTTTGTTGTTATGCAGGGTTCGGACATGGCTACGGATGTGACGTATTTCTTTTGTGAGCAGGCGGGTTTTTCCCCGAAGGTGGCCGTTCGGACGGACAATACAATATTGAAATATCAGCTCATAGGGAGCGGGAGGGCGTGTGGAGTGCTGCCTGTATCCTGCCTGAACGATTGTAAAACGATGGCACCGGATATCTGCTTTTTCCCCGTGGAGGGCGCCGGAAAGATCCGCATCGTATATATCAACCGGCGCAAAAAAGAGCTGATGAATGAAACGGCAGCCGATTTCTGGAATTTTTTGATGGAATACTACCATCTGCCTCTCGATGAGCGCGGCTGACGCAGACGCGCAGATCGAAAAAGAAAAGCCCGGATGCGGGCTTTTTTAATACAAAGATTCTATAAAAAGTTTGAAAAACATTGTAAATCAGTCTTCTTTCCAAAAACGAATAGCACCATGCCTTTTTATGAATTGACCGGATTCCGTTGTATAAAATATATTATGCGCATCAGCAGGGCATTTCATTATTTCTGTCGGTGAGAGGGAACACATCAAACGAAAGAATGCCCTTCTAAATCCAATCTGCAATTCAAAAAAGGAGAGTTACACATGAAAAAGAGTTTAGCCCTTGTACTTGCGCTTTTGCTTGCGCTATCTTCCTTTACCTTTGCGGCAGAGGCGGATACGGCTGCGACGGCAGGAAAAATTGCGGAACTGTTCTGCACTTTTGCCGGCTGGGATTCCGCTGCACCGTATGACCAGCTGAAAACATTCGGAGAGCTTCCTGCAGAAGATGGAACAATGGAGAGAGAGGACTTCTTCTGCCTGCTTGGCAATGTTCTCGGTTTAACACCGGCAGAGAAGAGCACCAGCATTTACAAATTTGCGGATGCTTTTGATATCGATGAGGCGCTGGTCCCCATGATGTGCCGCATGTATACCCGTTCCATCATGACCGGAGATACCGAAAACAACGTCATTCGTCCGAAGGATGCGGTTACCGTTGCCGAAGTTGAGGATGCTCTCGACAGGGCGTACAACCGCAAGTTTGCCCCCCAGGGAATGACCCTGATCCCCACCGAGGCGGATTATCTTGTAAAGAATTTCAACCGTTTCGGAAAGATGGATCCTCCGATCGAGGCCGAACAGAATATTCTTCTTCTCAAGGAAAAACCCTTCCATATCGTAGATAATATCTATTTCGTTGGCAACACCTGGACTTCTACGTATCTTATCGATACGGGCGAAGGTCTGATCCTGATCGACGGCTCCACTGAGGCATACTTCCCGCTTCTGCTTGAGAGCATCTATGAGCTTGGTTTTGATCCCGCGGATATCAAGTATCTCGTTCTTTCCCATGCACACGGCGATCATTACGGCTGCACCTATCTGCTGCAGGATCTTGCTCCCGACGCCATCACGTTTGTCGGCGATGTGGATGCCCCCGGTATCACCAACGGCATTAAGAACCGCAAATATGAGAAAGGCGCGAGCTATACGCATGGTTTTATCCCGGATGTCCTTGTCAAGGATTATGATTACATTGAACTCGGAAACACAAAGATCCAGGCTGTGACGACCCCCGGCCACACGGACGGCGTTCAGTCCCACTTCTGGACAACTCCGAGCGGACTCAAGGTTGGCCTCTACGGCGGTGCGGGTTTCTCCTCCATGGCAAGCAACCGCCTTGCTTCAAGGGGTTATGATGAGGCCGGTATCAAACGCTGGCAGGAGATCTTTGTAGAATCCATCGATAAGGTATGGGATTATGAAGTGGATGTCATGCTCGGCAACCATCCGTTCCATGCGGACCTGTTCGAAAAGAGTGAGCGCGTGCTTGCGGGCGATGAAAATGCGTTTATCGATCCGACGGAATGGCACCGTTTCCTCCAGGAGCTGAAGGATTCTTATGCTGCGTTCCTGACTCTTACGCCTGAAGAGGTCACCAAAATGTATACGGTGGGTTCCCTGTGGGTATTCCGCGATATTCACGTTGATGACGCAGAATGGCCGTGGGTCGAGGAGCTTGACTACTGATTATGCATCGATCCCGGCCTCCGTTCCCTGATGGCCGGGACGGGCCAATAAAATAAACGGACCGAAAAAGCCGCCTGCTGTATTGGACAGCGGGCGGCTTCTTTGTATACCGAAAACCCGGCCATAGTGGCGGGGTTCCGGAGAGGTTAACCGGTGAGACAGAAATAAAACTCCTGATGTGCTAAAGTGAAAGAGTGACCTGCCAGTTACCCAAACAAAAGCACATCAGGAGGACATTATCATGCAAAAGCAAAACAAAGACAGCAAGCCTGTTTGACCCGTACGACCCGTTCCCGGGTAGCAGATAAACGGTGCAAGCCGGCAGGCACTTCATGCCCATATGTGGGCAGCCAATAATATAAGGGCTATGCCCGAAAATGAAATACCCCCGGCTTTGCCGGGTGGATGATTATTGTTATATGCCTTGCCGGGCCCCGGCGCGGAGCGTTTCGGCGGGTGAGCGTTTCCCGCCGCTGCGCAGGCAGGAGAACGGCAGCTTCGGATCGCGCGTCAGCGGAAATCTTTCCCGATCGCGGCGCGGGCGAACTCGATAAAGCGCTTGCCGGCGGGGGAGACCTCTCTGAGGTCGGGCGCGGCGAGGCC
>JAZRYN010000016.1:0-17533 GCA_045600745.1 Lachnospiraceae bacterium | reverse complement strand
GTGCGCACCGTCCGTTGCCGCTGCGATCCCCTTGAAGAAGGCTTCTCTTGTCGCATCGACAAGCTTCTGCTTTTCGGGGTCGCCGCCGCCGATCACATAGGAGCGGGCGGCGTCGGAATGAAAGCCCTTGTAGATCAGGCCGGCGTCCAGGCTGACCAGGTCGCCGTCCTCAAGGATCCTGTCGTCTCTCGGGATCCCGTGTACCACTTCCTCGTTCACGGATACGCAGATGGACGCAGGATAGCCGTTGTAATTCAGGAAGGAAGGGATACATCCGCGTTTGCGGATCAGTTTTTCACCGAGGCGGTCAACATCCTTGGTGCTCATGCCGGGTTTTAGGGCCGCTGCCAGTTCATCATGGACCTCAGCCAGATACTGCCCGGCGATCCGCATCAATTCGATCTCCCGCTCAGTCTTAATCGTGACGGCCATTTTTATCTCCCAAAAGAGCCGTTAACTGCGCATAAGTCTCGTCCATGGGAAGCGAGCCGTCGACCGGAGCCTCCTTGCCGAGTGAGCGATAGTAACCGACAATGGGTTCTGTCTGTTCGTGATACACCGCAAGGCGTTTCAGCACCGTTTCGGGTGCGTCGTCGGCACGCTGCACCACAGGGCCGCCGCAGCGATCGCAGACCGTGGCCACGCGGGGCATCAGGCCATTCGTGTTATAGCTTGCGCCGCATACCGAGCAGACACGACGTCCGCTCATACGCTTCACGATCTGCTCGTCCGCAATGGTCAGATGGATCGCGAAATCGATCTCGCTTCCTTCTTTGGCCAGAGCGGCCGTCAGGGCTTCCGCCTGGAAAAGATTCCGGGGGAAGCCGTCCAGGATCCAGCCGCGGCGGCAGTCATCCTGCTTCAGACGGTCCAAGACCAGATCGACCGTGAGCTCATCCGGCACCAGAAGTCCCTGGTCCATATAGCTCCTGGCCTTAAGGCCTAATTCTGTTCCATTTTTAATATTGGCACGGAAGATATCGCCGGTAGAGATATGCGGAATACCGTAATCATCCGCCAGACGGGTTGCATGGGTGCCTTTTCCGGCGCCGGGAGCGCCTAAAAGAACTATTTTCATGCGATTCCCCTTAATCGTTCAGGAAGCCCCTGTAGGAGCGGACCGTCATCATCGATTCGATCTGCTTTAAGGTCTCAAGGATGACGCCCACAATGATGATCAGCGAGGTGCCGAAGAAGCAGAGCGAGCTGCCTACTCCGAACAGGCCGGTCAGCACGATCGGGATCACGGCAATGATCGCCAGACCGCAGACGCCGATGAAGACGATATAGTTCAGGATCTTGTTGAGGTATTCACTGGTGGGCTTGCCGGGACGAATGCCCGGAACAAAGCCGCCGTTCTTCTTCATGTTGTTCGCCACCTCATTCGGGTTGAAGGTGATGGACGTATAGAAGTAGGCAAATACCACAAGCAGGAACAGGTAAACCAGCAGGCCCACCGTGTAGACCGGTTCCTTCGGGCTGCACCAGTAGCTCTGGCTGAGCGCCTTGATGACATGGCCGCCGAAGCTCTTCGGGCTGCTGATATCCTTGCCGGCAAAAGCCGCGATCATCGCCGGAATGGAAAGAAGAGAGCTGGCGAAGATCACGGGGATAACGCCCGCCGTATTGACCTTGATCGGAATATTGGAGGACTGGCCGCCCACCATTTTCCGGCCCTGGACCTTCTTGGCGTACTGAACCGCAACACGGCGCTCGCCGTCCTGCAGGTAGATGGTAAAGACCACCAGCGCGAAGATCAGAGCAAGGATCAGAACGGCACTCAGGATAGCGACGGTGACGCTCTTACCCTGTACAAAGGTGCTGTACAGGACACGGAAGTCGTTCGGCAGGCCGGACAGGATGTTGACAAGCAGCAGAATGGAAATGCCGTTGCCGACGCCCTTTTCCGAGATGCGCTCGCCGATCCACATGAGGGCGACAGAGCCTGCCGTCATCACGATCGCAACTAAGGCCACGTTGTACCAGGTGTAATTCGTCAGATAATTGCCTCTGAAACCGATCGCCATGGACACGGACTGGATCAGAGCAAGAGCAACCGTCAGATAACGGGTGATCTTGTTGATCGTTTTTTTGCCTTCCTCACCCTCCTTGGACAGCTCTTCCAGACGCGGGATCGCGATGGTCAGCAGCTGAACGACGATGGAGGAGGTGATGTACGGTGAGATATTCAGGGCAAATACGGACATCGTCGCGAAGGAGTTGCCGGTGATCACATTGAAAAAGTTGAAGGACGTGCCGTTTAAGCTGTTCAGCATGGCCTTGATATATTCAATATTGACGCCGGGCGTCGCGATCTGACAGCCGAACCTCACCAGAAGGATCATCAGCACCGTAAAAACCAGACGCTTGCGAACATCGGCAATCTTAAACGCATTGGCAATGTTTTTAAACATAGGCCCCTCCGCTTACTCGGCTTCGACCGTTCCGCCTGCCGCTTCGATTTTGCTCTTGGCGCCTTCGCTGACAGCAAGACCCTGAATGGTAAACTTCTTGGTAAGCTCGCCGTTCCCCAGGATCTTGATGCCGTCCAGAGGATTCTTTACCAAACCGGATTCCAGAATGGCTTCTTCGGTGATCACGGAGCCGTCTTCAAAACGGTTCTGCAGTGCGCCAAGATTGATCGCCACTTCTTTGCGGGAATTGATATTGGTAAATCCGCGCTTCGGGAGGCGGCGGAACAGCGGCATCTGGCCGCCTTCAAATCCGGGACGGGGCGCTCCGGAACGGGCCTTCTGGCCCTTGTGGCCCTTGCCGGCCGTCTTGCCGTTGCCGCTGGCATGGCCGCGGCCGCGGCGGAAATCGTTGTGCGTAGAGCCTTCAGCAGGCTGAAGGTTTGAAAGATTCAACGCGCTCATTCTTCAACCTCCTCTACCTTTACCAGATGATTCACATGCCAGATCATGCCGCGGACGGCATCGTTATCCGGCAGAGTTACGGTTTTGTGAAGCTTGGTCAGGCCAAGGGCCTCCGCCGTAGCTCTCTGTTTGGGGACCGCGCCGATAGGGGATTTGACCAGCGTGATTTTTAACATCTTTGCCATGATTATTTCCTCCTATCTTCTTAACCGAGGATCTCTTCCACGGACTTGCCGCGCAGACGGGCGATCTCTTCGGGGGTGTACATGCTCGTCAGCCCTTCGATGGCCGCAAGCACAACATTGTGTTTATTGTTGGAGCCGAGCGACTTGGTACGGATATTGCGGATGCCCGCTTTTTCCATCACCGCACGGGCAGGGCCGCCGGCAATGACGCCGGTGCCTTCCGGGGCTCTCTTCAGCATCACCGTGGCGCTGCCGAATTTGCCGACGAAATCGTGCGGGACCGAGCCGTTCTCGTCACGGGGGATCTCCACAACGTGGCGCGTGGCGGCTTCCTTGGCCTTGCGGATGGCTTCGGGAACTTCCTTGGCCTTACCGGTGCCGGCGCCCACATGACCGTTGCCGTCGCCCACGACGACTAACGCCGCAAAGCGGGAATTCCGTCCGCCCTTGACCGTCTTGGAAACACGTCTCAGTTCTACGAGAGTATCCGTAAGTTCCAGCGTATTCGGATCGATGATATTTCGTTTCATTCTCCTTACCTCCCTCAGAACTTCAGGCCGGCTTCACGAGCCGCCTCGGCCAGTGCCTGCACCTTACCGTGATACAGGAAGCCGCCGCGGTCGAAGACCACCTCGGTGATCCCGGCTTCCAGCGCACGCTTCGCGATCAGGGTCCCGACGTAAGACGCCGCTTCCACATTGTTGGTCTTTTTCAGCTCGGCCTTTGCCGCCGCTTCCAGCGTGGAAGCCGCTGCCAGGGTCTTCTGAGCATCATCATCGATGATCTGCGCATACATATGGCTGTCGCTGCGGAATACCGCAAGGCGGGGCCTTTCAGCAGTGCCGGAGAAATGGTTGCGGATTCTCTGGTGCTTTTTGATGCGATTATCTTTACGATTATCTTTGCTTACCATAACGAACCTCCTTATTTCTTACCGGCCTTGCCGACTTTGCGGCGGATGGTCTCATCCGCATACTTGATGCCCTTGCCCTTGTAAGGCTCAGGTCCGCGTTTGCCGCGGATCTCGGCCGCATACTGACCGACCTTTTCCTTATCGATGCCCTTGACGATGATCTTGTTCGGGGTCTCGCAGACCGCCTCGATGCCTTCGGGGTCGATCATGATGACCGGGTGGGAATATCCGAGCGTCAGGGTCAGCTTGTTGCCTTCCTTGGCCGCACGGTAGCCGACGCCGTTGATCTCAAGGGTCTTGGTATAGCCTTCGCTCACGCCCTTGACCATGTTGTTGATCAGGGTGCGGGTCAGGCCGTGCATGGACTTTTCTCTCTTAAGATCGTTGGGACGGGAGACCTTGACCTCGCCGTTTTCCACTTCGATCTTCATTTCGGGAGGCAGAACTCTCGTCAGCTCTCCCTTAGGACCTTTTACCGTCACTTTGTTATTTTCTGCGACCTCCACGGACACACCCGCGGGGATCACGATAGGCATTTTTCCGATGCGTGACATTTCGCCTTAAACCTCCGATATTATTGGGATACTTACCAGATATAGGCAAGAACTTCGCCGCCGACGTTCTTCTGGCGGGCCTGCTTGTCGGTCATCACGCCTTCGTTGGTGGAAACGATCGCAATGCCCAGGCCGCCGAGGACCTTCGGCATCTCCTCCGCGCCGGCGTACACACGCAGGCCGGGCTTGGAAATGCGGGAAAGGCCGTGGATGACCTTCTCGTTCTTGTCTTTGCCGTACTTCAGGGTCACCAGAATGTTCTTCTGCGTGCCTTCGCCCTGAATCTCATAACCTTTGATATAGCCTTCCTCACGCAGGATCTCGGCGATAGAGACTTTGATCTTGGAAGAGGGAATGCTTACGGTATCATGCTTTGCCGTATTGGCGTTGCGGATGCGGGTCAGCATATCCGCAATAGGATCGCTCATAACTGCCATTTCACTAATCCTCCTTCTTTACCAGCTTGCCTTGCGTACACCGGGAATCTCGCCCTTGTAAGCCAGCTCGCGGAAGCAAACGCGGCAAATGCCGTATTTCTTCAGCACAGCGTGGGGACGGCCGCACAGGCGGCAGCGGGTGTAGGCACGAGTCGAGAACTTAGGAGCACGTTTCTGCTTGATTTTCATTGATGTCTTGGCCATGGTGTTTCCTCCTTAGTTCTTCGCAAACGGCATATTGAAGAGGGTCAGCAGCTCTCTGGCTTCTTCATCCGTATTGGCGGTCGTGACGATGATGACGTCCATACCGCGGGTCTTGTCGATCTTATCGTATTCGATCTCCGGGAAGATCAGCTGTTCCTTGATGCCGAGGGCATAGTTGCCGCGGCCGTCAAAAGCGTTGGGATTCACACCGCGGAAGTCACGCACACGGGGCAGGGACAGGTTCACCAGGCGGTCAAGGAATTCGTACATCTTGTCGCCGCGCAGAGTGACCTTGCAGCCGATCTTCATGCCTTCACGAATCTTGAAGTTCGCAATGGACTTCTTCGCGGTGGTCATGACGGGCTTCTGGCCGGTGATGATCTCCATATCCTTCATGGCGCTTTCCAGAAGCTTGGCATTGTCCTTCGCTTCGCCGACGCCCATGTTGACAACGATCTTGTTCAGCTTCGGGACCTGCAGGGTGTTGGTATAGCCGAACTTTTTCTCCATCGCAGGAACGATCTCATTCAGATACATTTCTTTTAATCTGCTGCTCACGCTATACCTCCTTAGTCGATCGCGACGCTGCCGTCAGCGGTCTTGGCCACGCGGATCTTCTTGCCGTCCTTAAGCTCAAAGCCGACACGGACGGGCTTTCCGTTTACCACGAGCATCACATTGGAAATATCGATGGTACCTTCTTTATGGATGATACCGCCGTTGGGGTTCTGGGCACTCTGCTTGGCATGCTTGGTGATCAGATTCACGCCCTCCACCGTCAGACGGTTCTTGGCATGATCGATGCTTAAAACTTTGCCTTCGCGGCCCTTGTCTTTACCGGTGATCACACGAACGGTGTCGCCGACTTTGATCTTAGACATAGACATGTTCGTTTCCTCCTTACAGTACTTCCGGAGCCAGAGACACGATCTTCATGAACTGTCTGTCACGAAGCTCTCTGGCAACCGGCCCGAAAATACGGGTTCCGCGGGGCGTTTTGTCTTCGCGGATGATCACAGCGGCGTTCTCGTCAAATTTGATATAAGAGCCGTCCTTGCGGCGGGCGCCATGCTTCGTGCGAACGACCACGGCCTTCACCACTTCGCCCTTCTTCACCATACCGCCGGGGGCAGCGTCCTTGACGGTCGCTACGATCACATCGCCGATATTGGCATAGCGGCGGGTGGAACCACCCATAACGCGGATGCAAAGGAGCTCTTTTGCGCCGGTATTGTCGGCGACGTTCAATCTGCTTTCCTGTTGAATCATAGCTTCTTCCTCCCGCCTTATTTCGCTCTTTCGATGATTTCCACCAATCTCCAGCGCTTGTCCTTGGAGATCGGTCTGGTTTCCATGACACGTACGGTATCGCCGATGCCGCAGGTGTTCTCTTCATCGTGAGCCTTCAGTTTATAGGTCTTCTTGACGATCTTGCCGTACAGGGGGTGACGCACATGGTCTTCAATCGCGACCACGATGGTCTTATCCATTTTGTTGGAAACGACCTTGCCGACACGAGTCTTTCTCAGATTTCTTTCTTCCATCTTGCGGGTCCTCCTTACTCAGCCTTGGCCCGGAGCACGGTCTGAATGCGGGCGATATTCCGTCTGACTTCAGTCACGCGAGCGGTATTGTTCAGCTGGTTGGTCGCGTTCTGGAACCGCAGGTTGAACAGTTCCTTCTTGGCCGCCGTCAGTTCAGCTTCCAGCTCGGCAGCGCTCTTCGCGTTAAGCGTCTTCATATAATCGTTAGTTTTCACTGTCTTCACCGCCTTCTTCCGCCCTCTTGACGATCTTGCACTTCAGGGGGAGCTTGTGCATGGCCAGACGAAGAGCTTCTCTGGCTGTTTCTTCCGGAACACCGGCGATCTCAAAAAGCACGCGGCCGGGCTTTACAACGGCGACCCAGTATTCCACCGTGCCCTTGCCGGAGCCCATACGGGTCTCGGCCGGTTTCGTGGTGACCGGCTTGTCCGGGAAGACCTTGATCCAGACCTGGCCTCCACGCTTGATATAACGGGTCATGGCAACACGGGCGGCTTCGATCTGGTTGGATTTGATCCACGCCGGTTCGGAAGCAACTAAGCCCCAATCACCATACGTCACTTTGGTGCCGCGGGTAGGCTTGCCGGCCATCGAGCCGCGGAACTGTTTACGACGTTTTACTCTCTTCGGCATTAACATGATTAGTTCTCGCTCCCTTCCTTATTTTTCTTGGCGGGAAGCACTTCCCCTTTATAGATCCAGACCTTGACGCCGACCTTGCCGTAGGTGGTGTCCGCTTCGGCAAAGCCGTAGTCGATGTCCGCACGGAGGGTCTGCAGCGGGATGGTCCCTTCACTGTAGAACTCGGTACGGGCGATATCGGCGCCGCCGAGACGTCCGCCGACGGAGCACTTGATGCCCAGAGCACCGCTCTTTAATGCGCGGCTCATATTGGACTTGACCGCACGACGGTAGCCGACACGGTCCTCAAGCTGCTTCGCGATGTTCTCAGCCACCAGCTGGGCTTCCTTGTCGGGGCGCTTGATTTCCTTCACGTCGATGAGGAGCTTCTTGGCCGTCAGCTTCTGGACGTCCGCCTTCAGGGCTTCGATCTCTGCGCCGCCCTTGCCGATCACCATGCCGGGCTTTGCCGTAAATACGGTGACCTTCACGCGGTCGGAAGCCCGCTCGATCGTGATCTTGGAAATGCCGGAATCATACAGTCTCTTTTTCAGATATTTCCGGATCTTGTAATCTTCTTCGATATTGTCGGCAAAATCACCGCCGGCGGCATACCAGTTGGAGTCCCAGCCCTTGATTACGCCGACTCTTAAGCCATGAGGATTAACTTTCTGTCCCATATCAGGCCTCCTTCTCTTTCTGCTTTTCATCCAGCACGATGGTGATGTGGCTCATGCGCTTCTCAATGCGGTAGGCGCGGCCCTGTGCACGGGGATGAATGCGCTTCATGGTCGGCGCCTTGTTGGCGTAGCATTCCGCAACATAGAGGTTGTTAACATCAAGACCGTTGTTGTTTTCCGCATTCGCGATCGCGGATTTTAACAGCTTGGTCACAAGTTCGGAGCCGTAGCGGGGATTGTAAGTCACAATAGCCAGCGCGGTCTGCGCGTCCTTGCCGCGGATCGCGTCCAGAACGAAGCAAGCTTTTTCTACAGAAATGCGAGCGTAGGACAGCTTTGCCGAAGGGCGGGTATCCTTCTGGGCATTTCTTTCACGTTTGATTTGGGATCTGTGTCCTTTTGCCATGGATGATTACCTCCTTCCCTTACTTTCCGGAACTCTTCTCGTCTTTGCCGTGGCCGCGATAGGTGCGGGTGGCAACGAATTCGCCGAGCTTATGGCCGACCATGTCTTCGGTGACATACACCGGAACATGCTTGCGGCCGTCATGCACGGCGATCGTGTGGCCGACCATGTTCGGGAAAATCGTCGAGCGGCGGGACCAGGTCTTGATGACGGATTTCTGTCCGGACGCATTTAATGCTTCAACCTTTTTCAGCAGGCTTTCGTCTGCGAAAGGGCCTTTCTTTAATGAACGAGCCATGATTTACCTCCCTTACTTCACCAGCTTGCCGTCACGGCGTCTGACGATCATCTTGTTGGACTGCTTCTTGGCCTTGCGGGTCTTATAACCCAGAGCAGGCTTGCCCCAAGGAGTGCTGGGGCCGGGACGTCCGATAGGCGCTCTGCCTTCGCCGCCGCCGTGCGGGTGATCGTTCGGGTTCATGACGCTGCCGCGGACCGTGGGACGGATGCCCATGTGGCGCTTGCGGCCGGCCTTACCGATGTTGACCAGGTTGTGCTCGCCGTTTCCGACGACACCGATCGTCGCGCGGCACTCAATGGGGACCATGCGCATCTCGCCGGAGGGGAGACGCAGGGTGGCGTATTTGCCTTCCTTGGCCATCATCTGGGCGCTGCCGCCGGCTGCGCGGACCATCTGGCCGCCGCGTCCGGGGACGAGTTCGATGTTGTGGACCTGCGCACCGATCGGGATGCTGGAAAGCGGCAGGCAGTTGCCGAGCTTGGCTTCCGCATCCGGGCCGCTGACGACGGTCATGCCGTCCGTCAGGCCTTCGGGAGCAAGGATGTAGGCCTTGGCGCCGTCTGCATAGCAGATCAGTGCGATATTCGCGGTGCGGTTCGGATCATATTCGATGCCGATGACCTTGGCCGGAATGCCGTCCTTGGAATTGCGCTTGTAGTCGATGATCCTGTATTTTCTGCGAACGCCGCCGCCCTGGTGACGGACAGTGATCTTGCCCTGATTGTTGCGGCCGGCATTCTTTTTTAACGACACCGTCAGGGATTTTTCCGGTGTCTTCTTGGTCACGGCCGCGAAGTCGAGCCCGGTCATCTGCCGTCTGGACGGTGTATAGGGATTATACTTTTTGATGCCCATTTTGATGAATTCTCCTTTATTTCTTTATCACGGCGCGGGATACGCCGTATAGCGGAAGGAGCTTACAGTCCTTCGAAGATCTCGATATCGGCGCTGTCGGCAGAGAGCGTCACGATCGCTTTTTTGCGCTTGGCGGTGCGGCCCTCCACCATCCCGCGGCGGCGCTTCTTGCCGTCCAGGTTCATGGTGTTGACAGACACGACCTTGGTGCCGGAGAAGAGTTTTTCCACGGCGTCCTTGACCTGAGTCTTCGTGGCCTGGGGATTGACATAGAAGGTATACTTCTTGTCCGCCATCATGTTCATGCTTTTTTCGGTAATGACGGGGCGGAGCACGACGTCATAGTATTTCAGGTCTGCCATTATGCGTATACCTCCTCAATCGTTTCCACAGCGGAGCGGGTGAGCAGCATGCTGTCGTATTTCAGAATATCATAGACATTGATGCTGTTGACCTGAGCCGTCTTGACATCGGGAATGTTGCGGGCGGAAAGGATCACATTGTCGTCGATCTCATCCAGCACCACGAGAGCCTTGTTCAGATTCAGCGCCTTCAGCATGGCATCGAAGGTCTTGGTCTTCGGCGCATCCATGGACAGGTCATCGATCACATAGAGCTTCTTCTCATTGACGCGGCTGGTCAGCGCGCTCTTTAAGGCCGCTCTCTTTTCTTTCTTGTTCAGCTTGAAGCTGTACTCGCGGGGAGTCGGGGCAAAGACGACGCCGCCGCCCTTCCACTGCGGAGCACGGGTCGAGCCCTGACGGGCATGGCCGGTCCCCTTCTGACGATAGGGCTTGCGGCCGCCGCCGCTGACCTCGGCGCGCGTCTTGGCCTTCTGTGTGCCCTGACGCCTTCCGGCAAGCTGCTGCACCACAGCCATGTGGACCAGGTGCTCATTGACCTCCACGCCGAAGATCGCATCGGAAAGTTCGATCTCGCCCACGGCGTTTCCTTGCATATTATAAACAGTTACGTTTGCCATCGCTTGCTATCTCCTTTCCTATGATCAGGCCTTCACGGTTTCTTTCAGGGTGACGAGGGCCTTCTTCGGTCCGGGGACGGAGCCCTTGACCAGGATCAGGTTCTCGCCCGCATCGACGCGGACCACTTCGAGGTTCTGCACGGTGATGGTGCGGCTGCCCATGTGACCGGCCATCCGTTTGCCCTTGAAGACACGGCTGGGATCGGAGCAGGCGCCGTTGGAGCCGGCATGACGATGATACTTGGAGCCGTGGGTCATCGGGCCGCGGTGCAGGCCGTGGCGATGGATGGCGCCCTGGAAGCCCTTGCCCTTGGAGACGGCGGTCGCATCGACCTTGTCGCCGGCGGAAAAGACATCCGCCTTGATCTCGTCGCCGAGCTTGTATTCGCCTTCGAGCTTAAACTCGCGGACGAAACGTTTGCCGGCAACGCCTGCCTTGGCAAAATGGCCCTTTAAGGGCTTGCTTACGCGGTCTTCCTTCTTATCCTGATAGGCGACCTGAACTGCGGCATAGCCATCGTTGTCCACGGTCTTGATCTGCGTCACGGCACAGGGGCCGGCAAGCAGGACCGTCACCGGCGTCAGCGCGCCGTTCTCGTCGAAGATCTGCGTCATTCCGACTTTGGTTGCTAAAATTGCTTTTTTCATTTTTTCCTCCTACAGCGGAGCGCAAAGCGCTCATACTAGAATCTTTGCCCGTTATTTTTTGCTGTTTTTACTGTATTGTAGTGTAAATTATTTCGCCTTCATGCGGATGTTGATATCCACGCCGGCAGGAACCTCGAGGGTGGACAGGGCATCGATCGTCTTCTGGTTCGGATTGAGGATATCGATCAGACGCTTGTGAGTCCGCTGCTCGAACTGTTCGCGGGAATCCTTATACTTATGAACGGCACGAAGGATGGTCACGACCTCGCGCTTCGTGGGAAGCGGGACGGGTCCGCTGACCTGGGCGCCGGTCCTCTTGACCGCCTCGACGATCTCCGCCGCGCTGCGGTCTACGGACTGGTGTTCGTAAGCCTTCAAAGTGATTCTCATGATTTGGTTTGCCATAAAAAAAGTCGCCTCCTTATTCGTACTTTTTTGGGAAGTACGACAAGCGGTGACTGTACACGCCTCCGTGTGTGTCCTAAGACGCTTCACACGTTATCTCTGCTTTTCACAGATTGTCTTGGTACAGTGACTTGTCGCCAGTTTCCTAACTTGACATTCGCTCCACGGAAAACCTGCCACGGGCGGGCAGCAACCTCACGCTTCACCGCTATCAATGTCACAGCAAGGGATAATTTAGCACAGGGAGGGCGCTTTGACAAGAAAAAACGGCTTTATTTTCTTTTGAATTTTTATTCATTTATTTATTTTTATTAAGTCTTCTTCAAAAAAAGCATCAGCCCCTAAATCTTGGGGCTGATGAAAAAAATCTTAACAAGATGTAGTCCCGCCTCACGCGGAAATAAGGAAAGCGGCCGGCTTTTCGCAAGAGGGCTCAGGAGTTTTTCGCCTCTTTTCTGCAGGAGCCTGCCGCTGCCGGGCCTTAAGGCTTTACTGTTCCTTGATCTTGCTGGTGATCTTGGCCGAGGGCGTGATCAGCTTTTCCATGGTCTCGTTATGGTTCAGCGTATCCACGATGCTCGCCAGATACTCGCTCATATCGACGGACACATAGTAATCGCGGCGCAGCGTCTCCGGGCTCTGATAGATCAGATTCGTGGTCAGGACCTTGTCGATCCAGCCCTCCTCCACCGCCTTGTCAAAGCGGTCCATCCCCGAGGTAAACAGGCCGAAGCTCGCACAGGCG
Organism: Lachnospiraceae bacterium; assembly: GCA_045600745.1. Classification (GTDB taxonomy): domain Bacteria; phylum Bacillota; class Clostridia; order Lachnospirales; family Lachnospiraceae; genus UBA6987. The sequence continues at coordinate 5,177 of JAZRYN010000016.1, read as the reverse complement.
ATGACCTTTTTGGCGCCGCGGGATTTTAACTGCTTGCCGACGTCGATGATGGAATCGCCGGAAGCGATCATATCATCGACCACGATCGCCGTCTTGCCCTCCAGCGATTCTCCCAGGTACTCGTGAGCGACGATCGGATTCTTACCGTTCACGACGCGCGTATAGTCGCGGCGCTTATAGAACATGCTTACGTTCACGCCCAGGATATTGGCAAAATAGATCGCGCGCTCCACAGCGCCCTCGTCAGGGCTGATGATAAGCACATGGTCCTTGTCAAAATCCTCATGAAGGTCAAGACTGATCAGCGTCTTGACGAACTGATAGCTGGTCGGCATGCTGTCAAAGCCGGACAGCGGGATAGCATTGCAGATCCGCGGGTCGTGCGCGTCAAAGGTAATGATGTTGTCCACGCCGTAGCTTTCCAGCTCCTGCAGCATCATGGCGCTGTCGAGCGACTCACGGCCGGTGCGGCGATGCTGGCGGCTTTCATACAGAAAAGGCATGACCACATTGATCCTGGCGGGCTTGCCCGTGCAGGCGGCGATCACGCGCTTCAGGTTCTGATAATGATCGTCCGGGGACATGGGATTCGGCTTCCCGTTCATCGTGTATTTCACACTGTAGTTGCAGACGTCCACCATGATATACAGGTCATAGCCCCTGACCGTCTGCTTCAGCTGCGCCTTCGCCTCGCCGCTGCCGAAGCGGGGAAGATCCGCCTCGATCATGTACGAGTCCTCCCGGTAGCCGGCCTGATTGCTCTCCCGGTTCGCCCGCCAGGCGGCCAGATATGCGTTGACCTGCTTTGCCAGCTTCTCACAGCCGGGAAGTGCGATGATCCCCAGCGGTCCGTAGTGTTTCCTAAGCTCCATAATGCCCCCTTTTCGCAGCATTGCGTATATTATTGATCCTCTGCTTAAGGCCTTTCCCCGCAGAAGAAGCGTTTACAGGTCGATCCTCCGGCTTCTCGGCTGCATGCGCAGATCATCTCCCCCGAAGGGCAGCGTCTGGTAGCACAAAAGCCGCGAAGCGATCCTCTCGATATAGCGTTTCCTGAGGTCGTCCGGCGTCAGATTGGTGGAAATGACCGTCGACTGCTTCTTGCGGAAGCGGCGGTCGATCGTCTCTTCCATCAACGACAGGTTGGCCGTTGTTTCGATCTCCGTCCCCAGGTCGTCGATAATGAGCAGGTCCGTGGAATCCATCAGCTCCTCGATCGTCTGCTCGCTTCTGCCGAAGGCCATATCCGCCATCAGGCGGAAATATTCCACCGCCGTCATATAAACGATCGCCCAGCCCTCTTTCATCAGCGCACCGGCAATGCAGTTGCACAGATACGTCTTGCCGGTTCCGGTCGGGCCGTAAAGCAGCATATTCTGCGGCTTCGTCCCGAAGTTCCGGACAAAGTTTTTGGCTGCCCTGAGATTCTTGACCATGACATTCCGGGCAGAATCGCCGCCGAGGTTTGCCGCGTCCGGCCTTGTGCCGAAGCAGGTCAGGTCGAAGTTGTCAAAGCACTCCTCATTTACCCTGTCCCACAGGGCGGAGTCGTGGTAGAGGACGTTCACGAGCGTCGGCCGGAAGCAGCTGCATCTGCCGTTATCCGTGTAACCGCTGTCTTTGCAGCGCGGGCAGGCCCATTGCGGCTCCAGATCGGCCGGGGTATAACCCGCCTCCTGCAGCAGCGTTTCCTTCATGAGGATGATCGCCCTGATCTGCTTGTCCAGTTCCGCCGCCCGGCGCGGGCTTCCGTTCCGTCTGGCGCCGATAAGCTGACCGCGGAGCTCTGCCTGCTCTTTCTCGAGGCGCACAAGCTCCGGGACATCCTTTTCCACCGCCGCCCGCTTCCGGAGCGCGGCGTCCTGCGCCCGGTTTCTTCGTTCGAGATAAATATGCTCGATCTGATCGACCTGCTGATTGGTGAGCGGCATCTACTTTTCCTCCCACATGCGGCTCCACGCCAGTGCATTATAGTCCACATCGCCGCGCTCCGTGGAAAAGCCGTAGGCCGCCTGGATCTTCGGAGAGCGGGTGACGGCCTTTCCGGCGGCTTTTCCCTGAGCCGCACGGCTGCCGGCATCGCCCGGCTTCTTCGTTCCGGCCTTGGCGCCGGCGTCCTTTTGCTCCGCGATTTTTTCATCAAAGCGGCGGACCGCCTGTCTGGCGCCTTCCAGATCCAGCACGCCCTCCTTATGCCAGCTTAACGCCACCGTTTCAATGTAGCGCATAAACTGGGGCCGGGAGCGGTCGTCCTTTTTGCGTTCGACGCATTGTTCGATACAGTATTCCAGCACATCCACCGGAAGCTTCAGTTCTTGGTGCAGGTAGGCAAGGAGCTCGTTGTCCCGGTGCGTCAGGACCCGCTCCAGATAAGCCGGGGCGACCACGCTGACCAACATGTTGAATTCCGGATCCTGCTCGCAAAGCCTGCCGACCTCCGTAGGCTGATAGTGACGGCGCTTTCCTTCCTCTTCGGCTCCTCCGGCAAACTTTTCTCTCCGCGCGCGGGAAGAGGGCTCCGTCCGCGTTTCGGCCGGGGCCGCCTTGACCGTCTCCTCAGCCGGGGCCTTGGCCTGTGCCGGCTCCGTTCCGGGCAGAAGACGGATCCCGTTCATTTTTCCCTGCTCGTCAAAGAACAGCTTCAGCAGGCCGCATTTTTCCAGATAGGAAAGTGCGCGGTCTACGGTCCGCTCCGATAAGTCAAGCCGGTCAGCCAGCAGCTCCGCGGTGATCTCCGCCGCGCCCTGCATCCGCAGCAGGCACAGGTAGACCTTGACAAATTCACCGCTTGCCTCTGTCATATATTTATCGATAAATACGTTGGGGATCAGAGTCTGTCCCGCCGCATAGTAATATTCCAATCTCATGGCGATCTCCCTCCGCTATGGGATTTCAGTATAACACAAGGGAAAAAGAATGCAAGTGCACAAAGTCCGCTCCGAAGGGAGCGGACAGGCATTGTGAATAAAGTGGATCATGTGAAAAAGTGCCGCAGCGCTTACGGTACAAGGCTTCGCAAAACGTGGTTTTCCACCTGTCTCACAGCGTCTTGCCGGTGGATGAGGTGCAAAGCTCGGAAGCGACAAGGGCATCGGCAACCAGATCAACGTTCCCGCAGCCCATGGTTATCAACATTTCGCCGTTGACAGCTTCCGCCAATAAAAATTTTTCAATTTCCTCAAATCCGGGGAAATAGTAGCAGGGCACGCCTCTTGCCGCAATCGCGTCGCGCAGCTGCCGGGAATGGACGCCCAGATCGTCGGTCTCTCGGGCCGGCATAATGTCAGAAAGCACCACGCGGTCAAAGCCGGAAAGCACATCCACGAATTCGTTAAACAGCTTTTTCGTCCGGCTGTAGGTATAAGGCTGGAAAATGCAGGTCAGCTTGTAGGGATATTTGCGGGCAACGGCAAGCGTCGCCGCGATCTCCTCCGGATGATGTCCGAAATCATCCATGACCACGATGTCCTCGCGCAGGATGCCGCGCTTTTCGAAACGGCGATGCACACCGGCAAAGCGCTCAAGGCCCGCCTTTACCGCATCAAACGGGATCCCGTTTTCCATGGCCGCCGCACCGGCCGCAAGCGCGTTGGTCACATTATGCTCGCCGGGGACCTCCAGGGCGATCCTGCCGAGCATTTCTCCGTGCCGCAAAAAATCAAAGCTGCAGACGCCAAGCTTCGTTGATGTGATGTTTTTCGCCTGATAATCATCTCCGTCCCGAAGGCCCGCATAGACCACACGGCAGGGAAGGCCGGCCATCAGAGAATGCACCTCTTCGATATCGCTTTCCACGATCAGCGTGCCGTCTGCCGACACATTTTCCGCAAAGCGGCGGAAGGATCTGCGGATATTCTCCATGTTGCCGAAGAAGTCCAGGTGGTCGGCGCGGATATTCAGGATGACCGCGGTCTTCGGGAACATATGGTGGTAGCTGTTGGTAAATTCGCATGCCTCTGCGACAAAATAGGGCGACTGCCCGATGCGCAGGTTGCCGCCTATGGATTCTTGAAGCCCGCCGATGGACACGGTAGGGTCATCGCCCGCCGCAAGCAGGATCTCCGTCATCATGCCTGTTGTGGTCGTCTTGCCGTGTGTTCCGGAAATGGCAAAGCTCTCCGGATAATGCGCCATCATCTGGCCGAGAAGCTCCGCACGGTTCAGGATGGGAATGCCCTTCCGTACCGCCGACGCATATTCCGGATTGTCCGGATGCACCGCGGCGGTATTGACGCAGAAGTCAATGCCGCTCACGATATTCTCCGCCCGCTGACCGATGATGATCTTCGCGCCGAGCGCTTTGAGTCTGTCCGTGTTCTTGCTCTCCTTGACATCCGAGCCGGTCACCTTAAAGCCCTTCGCTAACAAAAACTGCGCCAGAGAGCTCATGCTGATGCCGCCGATGCCCATGAAATGAGCCCACTGCGGCCGGTTAAAATCAATCTTATCCATATCCATCCTCTTTATGCCGCAGCGCCGCTGTTCTGTCTCCTCACGCAAACGGCTGTTCCGTCTCCTCGCCGGGAAAATGACGAGTCCAAGACACCGGCAGGGCCTGATCTAATCTCTTCCCGCCGGAAAAAGCTGCTTTTCATGTCTTTCCAGCAGGCGGCGCAGAAGAAGCCCCAGAATGCCTGCGGCGACGATCTCCCCCGCACCTACCGTGACCGTCAGAAACCAGACTGCGTCCTCTGCGCCGTAGCAATAGCGCAGTACCTGCGGCACGATCAGCATATTGGCCGCAACGGGCGGCAGCACTGCCAGAAAGCGGCTTTTTTTTCGGAGCATCCAGGTCCCTGCCGCTCCGATCAGTGTTGCGAGCGTCCCGAAGATCACATCGCCGATCGCCGCACCGCTGAGCAGGTTGAACAGAAAGCAGCCGATCGCAAGGCCGGGAATGCCCGCCGCGGTAAACACCGGCATGACCGTCAGCACCTCCGCAAAGCGGATCTGAATGACCCCCGAAGCAAGCTCCAGAGCCAGAAATCCGAGCGCCGTGTAAAGCGCCGCAATGATCCCCGCCTCTGCCAGCTTCTGTACGGTTTTCTTTTTCATTGTTTTTTTTGCCCGCGGAAGCCGAAAAAGGCCGCGCCGCAGGACTCTCCCTTAGTTTTGTTTACCGTCAGGATGGTTTCGAACTGACGGATAGCATCATACACTTAAGTCGGAGGCCAAGC
>JAZRYN010000015.1:0-2398 GCA_045600745.1 Lachnospiraceae bacterium | reverse complement strand
CAAGACAGAAGAACCGTCCCCGTGTCTTCCCGTGTCTTAGATGCCCATTTCGGATTTCTTTCTTGCGGTTCTCGGCATGGCGCCCCTTTCCTCGTTCGATAATCCATATCATAGCTTGACTTCCGTTATTGGACAAGACAGTAGAACCGTCCCCGTGTCTTATAGCATGGCTTACGCCATTAGGCAAGACAGCAGAACCGTCCCCGTGTCTTTCGAACCGTCCCCGTGTCTTGCCCGTGTCTTCCCGTGTCTTGAACCGTCCCCGTGTCTTTCCCGTGTCTTTTTGGGCGGCAGCCATGAAAAGGCTTCCGTCGCCGTTGCATTTTGGAGGCGATCTGATATAATGGCGCTGTACAAAAAGAAGGAGCTGCATCAATGAAGCTGAAGTGGAAGGTTAACGGAATGACGGGGACTGCCGAGTGGGACGGCGAGGTGCATATTCACGGGCCGTTTGACGGAACGGTAAAGGAAGTCAAGGCTTCTTTGAGACTCGACCCGCCGGATGGCCTTTATTTTAACGGTTACCAGAGCTGGACGTACAGTCCGGAGTGGCTTCCGCCGCAGCGGATGTACGGAACGGGACATCTTCCGCAGCAGCTGGTTAACCGCTTCTCGCTTGACCGCTACGGCGACGCGCACATTGCCGCTTATTCCCTGATGCGCGGCCGCTTCCACGGCTTTTCCTGGTGCTGGTTCCGCCGGGGAGAGACCTACCGGCTCTTTGCCTCGCTCGATGAGACGAACGGTTACACGGTCTTTGCCTATGATGCGCTGCGCAGAGAAATGACGATGACCCGTGACGCGGCGGGCCTGAAGGTGAGCGGCGATTTCCGCGCCTTTGATCTCTTTACGGCGGAGGGAAGCCGCGAGGAGGTCTTCGCGGCATGGTTTAAGGCCATGGGCATGGAGAAAAAGGCCATCCCGAAGCTCTGCGGCTACAGCAGCTGGTATGACCGTTATCAGAATATTGATGAAAAAGGGATGCTTTCGGTATTAGACGGCTGCCGGAGCATTTTTGAGCCGGGCGATCTCTTCCAGATCGATGACGGCTGGGAGCCTTTTATCGGGGCCTGGCAGGAGGCCTCGGCGGAGAAATTTCCGGGCGGCATGAAGCGAATGGCCGGGATCATTCACGGCGCCGGCTGCCGGGCGGGACTGTGGATGGCGCCCTTTATCGCCGAGGAAAAGTCCGCGGTCTACCGGGAGCATCCGGACTGGTTCTGCCAAAAGGACGGGAAGCCCTGGAAATGCGGCTGCAACTGGAGCGGCTTTTATGCGTTAGATATCGATAACGAAGAGGCGATGGCCTACGTGGAAAAATGCATCCGCCGGGCAGTCGAGGACTGGGGCTTTGATCTGCTTAAGCTCGATTTTCTTTACAGCGCCGCCTTTTTCGGCAGCGAAACGGAGACCAGAGCGGGACGCATGCGCCGCGCGATGGAAATGCTGCGCAGGTGGTGCGGCAACGCGCTGATCCTCGGCTGCGGCGTGCCGCTCATGCCCGCCTTCGGCCTTGCCGACTACTGCCGCATCGGCTGCGATGTCAGCCTTGACTGGGATGACAGGCTGTATATGCGTATTGCCCACCCGGAGAGGGTCTCCACGCGCCGTTCCCTGACGGATACGCTGAACCGGATGCCGCTCGACGGCTATGCCTTCGGCTGTGACCCTGACGTGTTTTTCCTGCGCACGGAGAACCTGAAGCTGAGCGAGACGAAAAAGGAGCTGCTGGCGAAGGCCGATGCGCTCTGCGGAAGCGTATTTCTGACCTCGGATGATCCTGGCGCCTATACGGAAGAACAGAAAAGAAGCTACCGAAGGTACCGCGAAATGACAAAGCTTTCTCACGGAAGGCTCGTTCATGGCGCGCTTCGGACGCGTCTTGTCTATCAGGAGGACGGAGAAGAAAAACAGCTCCTTCTTCCGCTTGACGTCAGAGCTTGAAGCATCCCCGGCAGCAGCCCCATAACCGACTGCTTGACCGGAGGACGCATTCCGAAAAGTACGTCTGAGAGATAAATACTTGCTTTACCGCCGCCTTACCGGCGGATAGAATAACTGCGGCGCTTTGAGCGCTTTATTCGGCACAACGGAGGCCTTGTGAATGACGGAAAAAACAAAGAATTCAAATATCGATAAGGCAAGGTTGGGGCTGGCACTGCTGATCGCAGTGACTTTTGCCCTGACTTTTTGCTTTTTCAGCGTGACGGAGGTATTTGCCGGAAACCGCGGTGAGCTGCTTTTTAATTTCAGGGATTTTGCCCCCTGGATCCTGCTGACCGCGCTTGCGGCGTCGCTCCTTGTCACCGCACTGATCCTGCTGCCGGGGAAAAAGACCGGCCGCTTTGTTGCGGCATTTTTTGTCTGGCTGACGCTTATGGGCTTTGTCCAGAGCACC
>JAZRYN010000014.1:0-4857 GCA_045600745.1 Lachnospiraceae bacterium | reverse complement strand
GGATATCCCTACTCATGATGTACTCCTTCCCCTGTTGTCAGAGCCAAAGTACATTATAAAGTATGCGGGAGTAAATGCATACTGTGCAAAGGTAAATGCTGCATCATGCAGAAGGTGTAGAATTTAAAATTTCATTTTAGGGAATTTATAAACAGCAAATAAAATACTTGTAAAATTTACATGGACGTCCTATAATTAGATCAAGCATAAGGAATTCGAAAAAACGATAGTAAAAGCAGAAAGGAAAAGAAAGTATGATTACAAACGGCTTTACTTACATGGCTGTGCTTCTTTTCATGGCGGCCGTCCTTGTCACCCTGGAGAAGAACGCCAAGGGCGGACTGGCGAAGTTTTTCAAGTATGTTCCGGCTGTTGTGCTGTGCTACCTTATCGCGATGCTTTTCTGCACGCTGAAGCTTTGGGACATGGATGCTACGAAGCCTGCCTACAGCGGCTTGAAAAACAACCTGACCTACGCGATGATCTTCGCCATGCTTCTTCGCTGTGATATCCGCAAGGTGCTGAAGCTCGGACCGAAAATGCTGATCGGCTTCTTTGCGGCCACCTTTACGATCATCATCGGTTTCATTGTGGCGTTCGCGATCATGAAGGGCACGATCGGCTCTGATGCGTGGATGGGACTCGGCGCGCTCTGCGGCTCATGGATCGGCGGCAGCGGCAACATGGTGGCCGTACAGGCGGCTCTCGAGATCGGCGAGGCGGAAATGGGACACGCACTGGTCATCGATTCCATTGACTACTCTCTGTGGGTCATGTTTCTGTTGTGGGCGATCCAGCTGGCTCCGAAGTTCAACAAGTGGACCAAGGCAAATACCGCAAAGCTGGACGAGGTTTCTGTCCGTCTGGAAGAGGAGGCCAAGCAGAATACAAAACCGGTCACCTTCCAGAGCCTGCTTCTTCTGATCGGCAGCTCCTTCCTTATCAGTGCACTTGCGACCAAGGTCGGCGAACAGCTTTATGCCTGGACGAACTTCTCCGATAAAGCGACCTGGACGGTCCTGTTCGTTACGGCGATCGCCCTGATCGCCGCCGTGACGCCTCTCGGCAAGGTCGCCGGCTCTCAGGAGGTCTCGAATCTGCTTCTTTATGCCGTCATCGGACTTCTGGCATCAAGGGCAAGCCTTCTGGAACTCGGCGATGCCCCGGCGTGGATCCTTACGGGCTTCATGGTCCTTGCCATCCACATGATCCTGATGATCCTGCTCTGCAAGCTCTTAAAGCTCGACCTTTTTACCGCGGGCGTCGCTTCTCTGGCCAATATCGGCGGAACTGCCTCGGCCCCCGTGCTTGCCGGCTCCTATTCCGGTTCGCTGGTTCCGGTCGGCATCCTGATGGCGCTTATGGGCTATGTCGTCGGTACGCCTCTTGCCGTAGTCTGCGCAAGGATCATGCAAACGATTGCCGGCTGATCATGCTGCCTTATCCCCCTGAACCGGGAAAGCGGCTTTATATCTGAGTTTTCGGCGGTGCGGCGGAGATCGTCTCTGCCGCACCGCCGCATTGCCGCATACGGGCAGACAGGAGCGAGCGTTTCCCGGAGGACAGCGCTCCCGGCAGGCGGCCTTTGCCCAGCCCGGAACCTGTGCAGGAGGCGCCTTGGCGCCGCGCAGGCGCTCCGAGAGCCGCCATATGCGGCACCCTTCTTAATGACTATATTCTTGCGAAAGGAGGCCGTTTCCCGTGCATTTTCCGATTTGTACGGGGCAGCGGCCGGACGGTTAATGAAAATGGCAGTATTGACAGGACTGGAACCGAAAGAAGTATATCGCTTTTTTGAAGAGATCTGTGCGATTCCGCACGGCTCCTATCATACCAAACGGATCAGCGATCATGTGGCGGGCTTTGCCAAGGAACGGGGACTTAAATACAGGCAGGATGAGGCCAATAACGTAGTGATCTGGAAGGGGCCGACCCCCGGATTTGAAAATTCGCCGACAGTCATGATCCAGGGACATATGGATATGGTCTGCGAGAAGGAGCCGGATTGCGAAAAGGACATGGAAAAGGAAGGCCTTGACCTGTTCGTGGAAGGCGATACCGTCGGAGCGCGCGGAACGACGCTCGGCAGCGATGACGGCATAGCCGTAGCCATGGCTCTTGCGATCCTCGACTCCGAAACCATTCCCCACGGACCGCTCGAATGCGTTTTTACCGTGGATGAGGAGGTCGGCATGGGCGGCGCTCAGGCACTCGACACCTCGGACCTTAAGGCCGGCTATCTTCTGAACCTCGATTCCGAGGAGGACCGGGTGCTGACGATAAGCTGTGCGGGCTCGGCGAGAATGCACTGCCGGTTTGACGTGGAGCGCGCCCCCTTTGACGGCCACCCTTGCCGGATAACCGTGGACGGGCTTGCCGGCGGTCATTCCGGCGAAGAGATCCATAAGGGCCGTGCCAACTCGAATATTCTGATGGGACGAACGCTCTGCGAGATCGGCAGCGTCTGTGATCTGCGCCTTGTCGAGGTACAGGGCGGCGCGAAGGAAAATGCGATCGCCCTGAAGACTGCCGCGGTGATCTCGGTGTCGGATGTTGCCGCAGCGAAGAAAAAGGCGGAAGAGCTGCAGACGGTATTCCGCAATGAATACCGTGTTCAGGACGGCAATATCCGCGTGACGTTTGAAGAAGTATCTTCGCCGATGCTGCCCATGACGGAGGAATGGACGAAGCGCGTCTCAACGTTCCTGTTCTGCGTACCGTTCGGCGTGCAGGCCATGAGCGCCGAGGTGGACGGCCTTGTGCAGACCTCGCTCAACATCGGCCGCGTGATAACAGAGGAAAAGAGGGTTACGGCCTATTTTCTGATGCGGTCGAGCGTGAACACCCAGCAGGACGAGCTCGTCAAACGTGTTGCCGCGCTTGCCGCGGGACTTTGCGGCAGCTCGAAGGTCGAATCCTCTTATTCGGCATGGGAGTATAAGGAGGATTCACGTCTGAGGGAGATCATGACCGAGGCGTTCCGGGAGGTGTACGGTGAGGAGCCGGAGCTTAAGGCCCTGCACGCAGGCCTCGAATGCGGCATTCTTTCCGGCAAGATGCCGGCGCTTGACTGCATTTCCTACGGTCCGGATCTGACAGATATCCATACGCCGAGAGAACGGATGCACATTGCCTCCGTGCAGCGCATCTGGAAGCTGACACAGGAAGTGCTGAGGCGGCTTCAGTAGACCTGCCGCCGGGACCGAAAAGGAGAGCTTATGAGCCGGAAAGAATGCAGGATCGTATTTACGGGAGATATCGGTTTCGACCGCTATATGAGCAAAAAATGGGAGGATGAAGAGCTGCTGTCAGGCGGCATACTGGATTTCTTTCGCTGCGCGGATCATGTCGTCGCCAATGTCGAGGGCGCCCTGATCAAAGCTGCGGATGACGGAAGCCGCGGGGTGTTTTTCCACAGCATGGACCCGGAAGCGACCGCCCTGTTAAAAAAGATCGGGGCGGATATCTGGAGCATCGGCAATAACCATACGATGGACGCCGGAAGAGAAGGACTGATCAGCACGAGATCCATTGCCGAAAAAGCGGGCTGCCGCTCCTTCGGCGCAGGGCTGAACGAGCTCGAAGCCTCGGAGCCGGTGTACCTAAAAGAGGCAGGAGGCATCGGGATGTTCGGCGTATCCTACCTGAACGAATGTATTCCGGCAACGGAAACAGAGCCCGGGATCTTCCGCTGGAACGACTTTGAGCGGATCGAAAAACGAATCAAGGAAGTGAAGAAAAACTGCCGGTGGTGCATCATCGTTTCGCACGGCGGAGAGGAATTTGCGGCGCTGCCCAATGTCTATACCCGGGACCGCTATCTGAAGTTTCTGGAGCTCGGCGCGGATATTGTCGTCGCGCATCATCCGCATGTGGTCGAAAACTACGAGCTGCCGGCGGAAAACAAGGCGATCTTTTACTCTCTCGGCAACTTTATTTTTGATACGGACTATCAGCGCGCCCACCCCTATACCGACGTCGGCGTTCTGCTGAAGCTGATCCTGACCGAGGAGAAGCTGGACTTCGAGGCGCTCGGGATAAAGCTCCGCCGCGGGGAGGAGCGAATCAGAGAATCGGGCCTTCCCGACATCTTTACGGAGGTGAATGCGGAGGAATATGAACTCCTTGCCCCGCTCGGTGCGGCGTCATTCCTCGATGAAGAGCGGAAAAAGATGATCTACCTCGAACCGGAGCGCTTTAAGAATGCGTCCCAGGACGTATGGGACGCTTACTATTACAGCACTGAGCCGGACGGCTATTTTGAATCGGAGCATATGGATCTTTCGGTCATCGTGCCTTTTGCCGCGAAGGCCAAGGAGGGAGCCTGGAAAAAGAGCTCGCTCGAGGGCGTTAAAAACTGGATGACGTCGAAGATATCCGGTGAATTTCTGTAAGAGCAGAAAGCGGTCAGCTCGTTTTCTTATTGAACGGGGGAAGCGCTCCTGCGTGGGAGCATTTTTCGGACGACGGACAGCCTGCGCAGCCGCAGGCACATCCGCCGTTCTTTTTTCTGCGGAAAAGCGACTTTAGCGCAGAGAAAAGCAAGAGGGCGAGGATAAGAAGCAGAATGAGATCAACAGGCTCCATGAGAATCTCCTTGGTGCCGGAAGGGCTATGCCAGACCGAAAACAAGACCGATCAGCCGCACGAGGAAGGCCGCAAGCCAGGCGATAAGGCACTGGCCGATGACGATGTAAAGGGCCCATTTGCGGCCCATTTCGCGCCGGATCGAGGCAATCGCCGCCACACAGGGCGTATAAAGCAGGCTGAAGACCAGTATGCAGGCAGCATTCAGGGAAGTGATCGCCGCCCGGATGCCGCCCTCCGCATCGTAAAGGACGCGCAGTACGGACACAA
>JAZRYN010000013.1:0-2232 GCA_045600745.1 Lachnospiraceae bacterium | reverse complement strand
ACCTCGCCGGTGATGTCCAGCCAGCCAAACAGCGGTATGACAACTTCGGATGCACCGCTCATTTGCCGTCACCTTCTTTCTGATGTTTTGCTATTTCAAGCGCAAAAAGGACCGCGGGTACCGTGAGCCCGACCGCCGCTCCAACCAGAGGCCACGCGATATTACAGTCCATATTTTTCGTGATAAAGAACACGGCCGTCAGATAGCCGATGTTCAAAGCCGAACGAACAACCTGAAAGCCCGCTTTGCCCGTCTTCAAAGCTTTTGCGGCTATCAGGGCATTTGCCAGCGAAACAAGGGAGCCGCCCAAAAAGGCTGCGATTGCAAATATTACGTCTCTGCTCATAGAATCGCCTCGATTTCATCCGGTGTTCTCGGAATATAACGGGAAAGATTGCGGCATCCGGATTCCGTCATCAGGGCATCGTCCTCCACACGGACGCCAAAGCCCCAGCCCGGTACATAAATGCCGACTTCCAGCGTAAACACGCTGCCCGGCATGAGAGGCGCCTCTCTCGGCGGTGTGTCGTGCACTTCATAACCGAGATGGTGGCTGATGTTATGCCAGCGATAGTCCTTCACCTCGCCGTTCAGCCCTATTTCCGGCAGACGCGCGGCAAGAAACTCATCCTGCAAAGCATTCAGGCGGGCGTTGTCCTCTCCCGGACGGATGTTTTCGCACACATAGTCCACAGTGTCGCAGGCAAGCTGCGTCAGCGCGCGCTGGCGCTCGCTGAATTTCCCGCCGACGGGGAACACCCGCGAAATATCCGCACAGAGGAAGTTGCTGACGGCTCCGAGATCCAGCAGAACAAGATCCCCTTCCTGAAGGACTCTGTCGCACTCGCAGTAGTGCAGGCAGAGGCTGTTCTCCTCCGCTCCGACAATCGTATCAAAAGCCGGAACATGGCAGCCGACATCGGCCAGGACCTTTTCGAACTCGGCCCGCAGGTTGTATTCATAAAGCCCCGCTGCGGCCGTTTTATAAACCTGCATGATTCCGTCTGCCGTAAGGCGGATTGCCTTTTCAATCTCGGCAATCTCCTCTTCGGACTTGACGGCGCGCAGGGTAGCAATCTCAGGGCAGGGTTTAACCTCAAGCTCGGGGATGGGATAAACCACGTTTTCTATGCCGTATTTCGGCAGCACCTCGTCCGGATGAATCATTCGGCCGAACCAGCGTTCCTTCATCGGGTCGGTTTCCGGAATGTACAGCGTCTCGCCCTCCGGTGTTGCGGAGAAATATACATCGTCCCTGTCTATTCCCGTGAGATAGACAAAGTCGCTGTTTCCGCCCTTGAGGCAGATGCTGTAGTTTTCTCCCAGAAGAGAGTACAGCCTTTTTCTTCTTTCAGCATAATTCATAGATAGATATTCTACTCTCAAATTGTTAAAAAGTAAACAATCAAAGGGCACAAAAAGCTGTGCGCAGGCACAGCTTTTTGCTTAATAATTATATGCTTTGAATCAAAATGTCTTAATGATATGCCTCGGGCAGATATCGGCGCAGTGGCCGCAGCCAACACAGACTTTCGGATTGATTGATGCCAGATTGTCCGTAACCGTGATGGCGTCTGCCGGACATTCCTTGGCACATTTTCCGCAGCCGATGCAGCCGGCGGAGCAGATCTTCATGACGCGAGCACCCTTATCCTTGCTGGAGCAGGCCGTCATCACCTTCTGCTTTTCCGGTATCAGCTTTACGATGCTCTTCGGGCAGGCTTCGACGCAGGCACCGCAGCCGACACACTTGGAGCGGTCCACCTGAGCGATGCCGTTGACAATGTGCATGGCGTCGAACTTGCATTCCTTCACGCAGTTGCCGAAGCCGATGCAGGCGAAGGTGCAGCTCTTGTTGCTCTTGCCGCCGAACAGCATTGCCGCGCGGCAGTCCTGCGGGCCGGAATAGTTGAAGCGTTTTTCCGCCACGCCTTCGCATCCGGAACAGGGCACGAATGCCACTTTCTTTTCCGCAGCGGTAGCGGAAACGCCCATGATTTCCGCTATTTTGGCAGCCGTTTCGGCTCCGCCGGCCACGCACCGGTTAATCGGTGCCTCGCCTTTTGCCACTGCGGCGGCATAACCGTCACAGCCGGGAAAACCGCATCCGCCGCAGTTGGCGCCGGCAACCACGTTGCGGATTGCCTCCTGCTTCGGGTCAACTTCCACATGGAATATCTTGGATGCGTAGGCCAGAATCGCTCCGAACAGGGCGCCGAGAGCGCCGAGCAC
>JAZRYN010000012.1:0-19577 GCA_045600745.1 Lachnospiraceae bacterium | reverse complement strand
CGCAGCGGAAAGCTTCTTGACGGCGGCAGCAGCCGTTTTCTTCCCGCCGACATCGTCAACGGCTTATTCGTGATCCCCTTCCGTCACTTTTTCCTCCGGATCCGCTGCTGCATTAACGGCGCGTCCCGCACCATAAAGCGTTCCCGTAAGGGGACGAGCCTTCTTCTGACCTCCTGCGCCGTGCTGCTTGCCATCGCTCTCTTTGCCGCCGCTGCCGGCCTTTTGATGAAGGCGGACCAAAACTTCGGGCGGTCGCTCGAACGCATCCTGCAGCATTTCCGGCTGAACGGGGAGGTCGTTTTCTATCTTATCTGCAGTCTTCCCGTCGGCGCCTACCTTTTCGGTCTGATCGGCGGCTCCGCCCGCACGCAGGATGAACGGCTCATGCGCGAAAAAAGCTCGATCGAACACTTTCTTGCCTTGATCCGCCGCGTTCCCGCCGGCTTATGGGCGGCTGTCATCCTGGCGTTTTCGGCCTTGTATATCGCTTTCTTTGCCCAGCAGACAGGCTATTTTCTGGGCGCTTTTACCCACACGCTGCCGGAAGGCTTCATCGTCTCCCGCTATGCCCGCGAAGGCTTCTTCGAGCTTTGCCGCGTCATGGCTGTCAACTTTGCCCTGCTCTGGCTCGTCACCCGCATGAGTGAAAGATCGATAAAAGAAAGCAGGCTGCTGAAGATCTGCTGCCTGCTGCTTCTGCTCGAAAGTCTGCTGTTTGCCGTCATTGCGGCATCCAAGATCATTCTTTATATCTCCGGCCTTGGCTGGACCGCCAAGCGCATTCAGAGCCTGTGGCTCGTCGCCGTGCTTGCCGCCGCCTGCCTCGCCTGGGGCATTCATCTCCTCTCCGGCAAAAAAACGTTAAGGCTCTGGCTGATGCTTTCTGCCGCGGCGCTGTGCATTCTGGCCTTTCTGTAAGAGCTTTCCCGGAAACGGCCCTCCTTTCGGTCAGCTGTGCTCAGGGACAGGCGTGAAAACCGAAGGCCCGTCCGGCACTTCAAAGCGGATCGGATCTGCATTCGGCGTCACGATCCCTTTCAGCGTCCCGTTCTTCGGAAAGCCTTCAAAATAGACATGGACCGCCCGCGCCGCGCCGCCGTGCATCGCCAGCAGCACACATTTTCCGGCATGCTCCCGTCTGATCTCATCAAGGAAGCGGTAAATGCGTGTGAAGACCTCGCGCACCGTTTCCGCGCCCTCATAGCGCTTATTCAGGTCGTAGTCCCAGAATTCCTCCCCCGGATAGCCGCTGTAGCTCACCGCCTCAAAGATGCCGTAATTCCGTTCCTGTATCCGCGGCTCGGCGATCAGCGGAACATGATGGTATTCGTTGATGATCTCCGCGGTCCGGTAAGCCCGGATGAGCGGGGAAGTAAAGATCGCATCAAGCGGAACATCCTTCATCAGCTCTCGTGCTCTTGCCGCCTGAGCCAGACCTGTCTCATTCAGCGGAATATCACTGGTTCCCTGAACGAGCCTTGCGGCATTCCAGTCGGTCTGTCCGTGACGCACCAAATAAACTACCATACTCTCTTTCCTTCCGCCAGTCAGGCGTTCTCCGCTAACGGAAGCGCCTTCTGATTCAAAACGGCCTCCGTCAGGCGCTCTCCCTCATAGCAGAGCTTAAGGGAGAAAAACGGAGCGCCGTCTTCGAGCAGCTTCATAAAGATGCGGTCGCCCTCCCATTGCGGCAGCGCAGCAAGCTCCGTCTTTCTTATCCAGGAAATTTCTCCTTCATCACAGTCCGTAAGTTCACCCTCGTACTGCTCTGCCGTGAAAAGATGCATATATTCTCCCTCGAAGCGGTCATTTATGAAGGTGACGATCCCACGGTATTTCAAGTCGGTCAGCGTCAGGCCGGTCTCCTCTTTCACCTCGCGCAGGATGCCCTCCTCCGGGCTCTCGTTCTCCTCGAGCTTGCCGCCGAAGCCGATCCACTTATCATGATTCAGATCATTCCTCTTTTTTACCCGGTGCAGCATCAGATATTCGTCTCTCCGGGAAATGTAGCATAACGTCGTGTTCCGCATAGCTCTCCTTATTTGTCCGCGTACCGAGAGCCTCCTGACCGGAGATCCCCGATCGCCCGCCGGGCCGTCGGTTCCTTACGGCATTTGCCTCCGCAGCCGCCGGAAAAAGGCAAGAAGCGCCGCCATCGAAAAAACGGCAGCGCTTCTTTTTCTTTTATCCGATACGCCTTCCTTCCCGTACAGGCTCCGCTTCGGGCAGGTATTTACTCACCGTTATAGCCGCTATAACGGAAATGGGCGAGGATCGGCTTGTTGACCTGGCAGGTCGTCAGATAGTCTTCCTCATAAAGCGTCTGGCCGGTCGTTGCCAGCTGCAGCACATAAGCCACACCGTCATCGGCCCTTCTCGTCGAAACCATGCAGATATGCGCCTTTGCCGCGGCAACATCGCCGGTCACCACGATATCCCCGGGCTGCCACTCCTTGATATCGTGAGGATCGATCGTCAGGCTCTGTGCATGCGCCTTGAAAAAGCAATATTGGTTCTGCACGCGGCGGAAGTTGATGTTGACATCAAAGTTATCCTTGGCATAGGGATACCTTTCAGGGTGCTTTTCAATATCCGTATCGATCAGCGCCTTTAGATCATACCCCGCCGCCTTCATGGCGGCAGCAATGACGTCCGTGCAGACGCCGTAGATCACGCCCTCGGCATCCGGCTGGGCATAGCCGCCCTGGTAATAGCTGGCGCTCTTGTACTGCGGCTTCTGCGAAAGGAATTCCTTCGCTCCCTGCACGAACTGTGTCTGATCGTCGATTCCGTCGCCGTTGGCGTCATAAGGGCTTTGAAACACGGGAATATCAAAATCCGCATTCGTCAGAATATACTTTCCGGGCATGCGGGTATAATCCACCTGCAGTTCACCGGTATACTCCGTATCCGGCACCTTGCCGGAGGCGTCCGGCGTCGCGTCTTCGGTATCAGAGGAGGATCCCGGCTGTTCTGCCAGGGTCGTGGTCTCCTCGGCGGTGTCCTCCGTATCCGGCGCCTTTGTCGTCATTTCGATGTCCGTATTCACTGTTATGACCGGTAAGGTCGGGTAATCCATCGTTTCTTCCGCCGAAGAAGTCCGGTCCGGGTCCATATATCTATTCCAGATCCCTGTGCTGATCTTTACCCCGATAAATAGCAAGATCAATACGCCGAGTACCGCGGCTAACGGCATCATCCATCTTGTTTTCTGAACGCGCTTGCTCATAAGCCTCCTTTTCGTGCCTCTGCGGCACGGAGGCAAGTGTATCATAAACAGGCCTCGTTTGCAAGCGGCATAAAGGGGCGAAGTGGCAATAGAAAAAGACGATAGAAAAAGACGCATGAAAGTCTTTTTCACGCGTCTTATCCTATGCCTGTTCCCTTCTCCGGCAGCCGCTCAAGCCTCCTGCTCCGTCATGCGGAGCGAGACCAACTCATGCTTCAGCTCGTAGACCGTATGCTCCAGCTGCTCCTGCTTCTGCATCAGCTCCTCGACACGGTTCCGGGATTTGAAATAATCATCCGCCAGATTCAGGGCAAGCATGATCTGCTGCATCTCCGGCGTCTGGCGAAGGAACCCTGCCGTGGCACGGAGCTCGCCGGCCTTTCCGTTCACATAAGCCGCCACACGCTGCAGATAGGCTTCATCCTCATAGCCGCCCATATTGTATGTTTTGCCAAGCAGATTGACCTGCGTAAAGATCTTGTCCGACATACCGCCGCCTCCCCATACACGGTTTCACAAAACCATTATAGGACCTTGCCGCGCAAATGGCAAGTCCTAATCCTACAAATTGGGGACAGAAGCGATATTCACCGTTCTGTCCCCAAGATATAGCGTTTTTTTGACGGCAGGCTCATGAATCATGATCGAACAGCGACAGCTGTTCCGGAACGGGAGCATTTCCCTCGGGAAGGGCGATCCCCAGATGTCTGTAGGCCTTCTCCGTTACCATGCGGCCGCGCGGAGTCCGTTTGAGAAACCCGTTCTGCAGCAGATACGGCTCGCAGACGTCCTCCATGGTTCCCGAATCCTCTCCCATCGCGGCAGAAAGCGTCTCCAGCCCCACGGGGCCTCCGCCGTAATTCTCGATGATCAACCGCAGGAAGGTCCTGTCGGTCCTGTCCAGCCCCAGCTCATCCACGTTCAAAAGGCGGAGCGTTTCATCCGCCACCTCCTTGGTGATCCGGCCGTTGTACCTGACCTCCGCAAAATCACGCACGCGCTTCAAAAAGCGGTTTGCCAGGCGGGGCGTCCCCCGGGAGCGGCTCGCGATCTCCGCCGCGCCGTCCTCTTCGATCTCCACCCCCAGCACCTTTGCCGAACGCAGAACGATCGTTTTTAATTCCTCCGGCTTATAGAATTCCAAACGGTGAACGACGCCGAAGCGGTCTCTTAAGGGCGCGGTCAGCATACCGGCTCTGGTGGTGGCCCCGACCAGAGTGAAGGGCGGCAGCTTATAGCGCATCGAACGCGCCCCGCTTTCCTTTCCGATCACGATATCGACCGTGAAATCCTCCATCGCCGGATAGAGGACTTCCTCCACCTGCCGGTTCAGGCGGTGGATCTCATCAATAAACAGCACGTCTCCCGGCTTCATGCCGGACAGAACGGCAACCAGATCGCCGGGACGTTCGATCGCCGGTCCGCTTGTCACCTTGATCTTCGCCCCCATCTCATTGGCAATGATGCCGGAAAGCGTTGTTTTGCCGAGGCCGGGCGGCCCGTAAAACAAGATGTGGTCAAGCGGCTCGCCGCGGCGTTTGGCTGCCTCGATATAGACCTTCAGCGTTGCCTTAAGTTCTTCCTGTCCGATGTATTCGTCTAACGTCTGCGGCCGCAGCGAAAGCTCCAGACGTTCCTCCTCCGGAAGCCGCTCCGTGGTAATGGTCTTTCGTTCCATAAACACCTCTTAAAATGCCGCCAGATGCCGGAAGGCTTCCTGCAGCACATCATCAACCGTCATCCCATCCCGGCTCTCGACCTTCCTTACCGCCTTCATGGCCTCCGAAGAGCTATAGCCGAGCGCCATCAATGCCTGCGCAGCCTCCGAGAAGGCGTCCTCCATGATGACCGGTGAGCCCTCCGGTCTTTGCCCGCAGGTGATCACCTCCGACACATCAAAGGAATCCTTTAGCTCTAAGATCAGCTTCTCCGCGGTCTTTTTTCCCAGCCCGGGCGCACGGCTGAGCGCCTTGACATCGCCTGTGGCTACGGCAAGCTTCAGTTCGTCTGCCGGAAGAGCGCCCATGATGCTCATGGCCAGCTTCGGGCCTATGCCGTTCACCTTAAGCAGGCGGGTAAAGACTCTTCTGTCCTCGCGGCTGCCGAAGCCGTAAAGCTTCTGCATATCCTCCGCGACCTGAAAATAGGTGTAGATCTTCACCTCTTCACCCTGCGTCAGTTCGCTTGCCAGGGCAGGCGGAACGGCGATCCCGTAGCCAACGCCTCCGGCTTCCACGACGATTCCGTCCTCGGTTATTTCTTCAAAAATGCCCTTGATATAGGCGATCATATTCCGTCTGTTCCTTTCCCGGGTGTCTTGGCAAAACGTTTTACGGCAATTCCTCGAGCGTCAGAGTAAAGGGGCCGTCGTTTTCGAGCTCGACCTTCATGTGCGCCCCGAACAGGCCCGTTTCCGTCTGCCCGACCGCCTTTCTGCAGAGATCGGTGAAATATTCATACAATCTGCGCGCCTCTTCCGGCTCCGCCGCATTGACAAAGCTCGGCCGATAGCCCTTCCGGCAATCCGCGCAAAGCGTAAACTGCGAAATGACGAGCACCGCGCCGCCGACATCCGACAGCGACAGGTTTGTTTTGCCGTTTTCATCCGGAAAGATCCGCAGGCCGGTGATCTTCCTCGCCAGCCTTTCCGCCTGGGCCTCGGTGTCCCCGCGGGCGACCCCAAGCAGAATCAGAAAGCCCTTTCCGATGCGGCCGACCGTCCGGCCTTCTACCGCTACAGAGGCGTGCTCCACACGCTGAACAACGGCTTTCATTCGTTATTCTCCCTGGGATCTAACGGCGATTCCGGCTTGCTTCGCACCCTAAGGCTGACCTGGGCGCCCTCATAAAGCTCAAACACGCTGTCTAACTCAACATGGAGCGGCAGGCTGGCGTCTCCCGCACCGCAGGCCGATACATCGATCCATGCCGTGATATGCTCATCGGAAATGCCCTTGAAGTCCTCCTCTAACGCCCGCAGCCGGATCTGCACCGGCATATTGAGAATGGTGTATTCATAGCCGTCTTTTCTGCCCTTAAGTTCAATGTTTTCCACCTCGTAGGTCTTGACGATAAGAGGTTCCACAAGCAGTGTGACGGTCAGCTCGCTTTCTTCTTCGTTCACAAGAGAGATCCCCTCCGGCAGGTAATCGGACAGATCGATCCTCTCCGTGACATTTTCCGTCGCTCCGGCAACGGTCAGTACCTTTTCCGGGATCGTAATGGAATTCAGCTCGGCAAGACGGCTGCGAAGGCCGGATACCTGGACGGTCGAAAGAGACTGATCGGCTCCGGTATAGCGGTAGCCGGCAGGCACCTTGTCCTGTCCGCCCACGGAGATCACGATCGGTACCGTCTTGATGGTCCGGATCTCCACTTCCGCAGCGACCTCTTTCGCGCTGAAATAGGTATCCTTGGCCTCTTCAAAGGTCAGCTCGGTGCCTGCCGCACTGTAATAATGCGGCGTGCAGCTTATGCTTGCGTTCTCGCTCAATCCTTCGATATCAACGATAACGACGACCTCCGCGACCCGCTCGATCACGGATTTCGGAGCCTTGACGGTGATCTCCTCCGGAGTCGTCGTGATCGGGCCCAGCAGATACCCTTCCTCCACGCTGCCCTCTGTCCGGACGGTGACCGGATATTGCTTGGCCAGCATATCCTCGATCTTGATCTTTAACGAGGCCGAGGAGGGGGTATAGGTCAGCATCGAGGCCTCTCTTGCACTGCAGGCAAGGGTAATGGGGACCTGCCCCGTAACATCGTATATCTTGGACAGATCAGCCGTTGCCGTAAAGTCGGAGGCGCTCAGGTTTTTGACGACTGAGCTTCTTCCCGTCACCTTGACGGAGGTCGAAAGCCGCCCGTCAACGGTGTAGGACTTGCCGGCATCGGAGAAAATATCATCGTTCACGACCGTGATCGGAACATTGGAGATCGTTCTTGTCGACGTCGGATCCGCAAAGCTCATGATCATCAGCCAGACCAGCATGGCGATAGCGGCGGCGCCCAGTTTCAGCTGCCAGTTGTTAAACAGGCTCTTAGTCTTCATGCTCCACCTCCTGTTCCGACACCGCTTCATCCACCGGTAAGGCCTCCTCCTGCGGGGAGACGTTTTCCTCCGGCTCTTTCTCTGTCTTTTCCCTTCTTCCGAGCCTGTGGCCGGAGAAAAGGCGTCCGATCAGCGTATTGTTTTCCGCTGTCTTTTCGTCGCTCTGCTCCATGATCTCTAATTCTGTCCGCAGCTCCCCTGCCGTCAGATTGTTTTTCAGCACGCCGCCGACGGCGACCGAGATCGCACCGGTCTCCTCGGAAACGACGATGGTCAGGCTGTCCGTAGCCTCACTGATCCCGAGGGCTGCCCGGTGTCTTGTTCCGTAAGCCTTGTTGATATCCGGATTATTGGAAAGCGGAAGATAACAGGTCGCCGCCATTACCCGGCCGCCCTGCATGATCACCGCGCCGTCATGAAGCGGGGTGTTTTTTTCAAAAATATTGATGAGCAGGGCGCTGGAAACGGCCCCGTCTACCGAAATACCGGTCTTGATATATTCATCCAGCCTGATCTCCCGCTCGATCACGATCAGTGCGCCGGTGCGGCTCTTGCTCATGGCCGTTGCCGCCTTGACGAGCTCGCCGGTGACCTCCTTGGTATGCAGGGCATTTTCCCGGAGGCGCTCCGTGCCGAACAGGCGGGAAAAATAATTGTTCTGTCCGAGCTGCTCCAGAGCCTGCCTCAGCTCCGGCGCAAAAATAACGAGCAGGGCGATCAGGAGCACGCTCAGTGTACGGTCGGCTATGTAGATCAGCACGTTCAGCTCCAAAACATTGACCAGAAACACAAAAAGCAGCAGCAGACCGATCCCTCGCAGAAGGAACCATGTCCGGGTGTTCTTGACCCATTTTAACAAATGATAGATCAGATACGCCAGAACAAGGATCTCAATAATGTTCTTCGGCGCGATCTGTATCGATCTGACATACTGAACGAGATTGGCAAATAGCTGATGCATCGATCATCTTCCTTTCTCTTCTTTTACCGCTGTTTTCGGGCTTGGCCTGTCCTTCTTCATGCCTTCCTCCTCACCCTCCGGAAAGCGGATCTTCGGCACGGCTTTGACGAAATAGTAATAGTCGTCGTCTTCAAACCGGACCTTTTCCGTCCGCGAATAATCAAGGCCCTCCGCAAAGAAATAAACGATCAGGGCGATCACAAGACTGAGCAGCGCACTCAGGATGATGCTCCCTGCGGACAGCCCGAGTTCCGCAAAACGGGAAGAGGCGATCAGCAGCGCCGGGCAAAACAGCGCGCCGGCTCCGATCGCCATCAGTCTCGCGTGATCCGCCTCCGACCGGCTGATCAAATGGACCGCCAGCGTCGTCAGACAGAACACGATCAGGACGATGAGCATGGTCTCGTGATCCAGAAAGCCTTCGGTGAGCAGCAGCAGGCGCTGCACCATTGTTTCGACCTCCGTTCCGTCCGCCGCCACGGTCTGTGCGCCGGAAAGCAGTCCGGCATTATCGGCGATCAGCTTCAGAACATAGTAAAGCAGCGTTCCGCTGCCAACGGAGACAAAAAGCGTAACACCGCCGAAAAGCCCGGCGAGGATCACCGCCGCCAGAGGGATCCTGAAACAGATAAGCACCGGCAGGAGCGCCCAAAGGATGCTGCCGCCGGGCAGCGTGACATAGGACAGCACGGAAAGAGCAATGATCAGCACCAGAACGAACAGCGCCGCCTCCAGCGAGAGGGCGCTCAGCTGCCCCAGCAGAAACAGCACGCCGAAGACCGTGATGTAGTTCCACGGAAGGATGCTGCACAGGATGGCAGCCGCTGCAACGATCAGCCCCCGGCCAAGCACCGGGCGGCAGGGGAAGGTCTTGTTTATGGCAAGCAGTACGCAAAGAGCCGTCAGGGCCTTTGCCGCCATAAGGATATATACGTTGCCTCCGGCATATAGCTGCTGCGCTTTTTTGCGGAAACGGAGCAGCCGGTAAAGAAATAGCTTCATTCCTGCTCACCTTCCTCCTCGTAGAGCGCATGCAGATGCCGCAGATATTTTTCCACGCGCTGCTGCTTGCGGTAAGCCTCGCGGAAGAGGGCCACATGGGTCAGCAGACAGACAAGCATCCCCACGGCAAGAACGGCCAGCCAGATCATCAGCAGCCTTTGTCCGAGCGCCAGCGCATCCGCGATATGATAAGAGACTGTCCAGCTGTCTCCGTAGGCAATAAGACCAAGCAAGACCGCCGCCGCATAGGCAAAGCTGATTGCGAAAAAGGATTCCCACAGCTCCTTGGAGGCATAATCATCAAACCAGAAGCTGCCGGAAATAAAGCGATAGCGCGTATCATTTTTTTCTTCGATCGCTAACCTCGTCATCAGGATGACTTTTCCCCGTTTGATCATGCTGCCTCCTTTCTCTTCTCCGTCCCCGGCTGTTATGCCTGATAACAGGCATGAACAGTATAGCATAATTTCTCAAGAAGGGACAGCTTTTTCTGAAAAGCGGGCCCGAAAAGGCAGAAAGAAGGCGTCCGCGCAGCTTGCGCGGAAAGCCTCCCTCCTGCCGGAAAAAGCCCTTGACCGCATGAAAAACGCCGCGCCCCCTTTTCGAGGAACGCGGCGCAGTCAGTCACTCCGCTTTTTCGATGTTCAGGATCTTGTAGGCGATCTCACCGACCGGTGCCTGAACCACCACGGACGCGCCCTTCTTATGCCCCATCAGGGCGGCGCCGATCGGAGATTCGTTCGAGATCTTGCGGCTCATGGAATTGGCCTCCGTCGAGCCGACCATATGGAAGGTCATCGTCTGCTTCGATTTCTTTTCCTGCACCGTTACCAGGCAGCCGATGTTGACGCGGTCGAAGTTCATATCCTCTTCTTCCACGATCTCAACATTCTTCAGGATCGTCTCCAGCTCGGCAATGCGGGCCTCCATGTTGCGCTGTTCCTCTTTCGCCGCATCATATTCGGCGTTTTCGGAAAGGTCGCCCTGCTCGCGTGCTTCCTTGATCTTCTGTGCGATTTCCTTACGTCTGTTCACGGTCAGGTCTGTGAGCTCATTTTCTAACTTATCATACCCGGAACGGGTCAGTATCTTCTTTTCTGCCATAATTGAATCCTTTCTGCTCCCGCGGAGCCGGAGCCGTCTGCGCGTTCCGAACGTGCAACGCGGAGATTATACTCTTTCACGGCAGCAAAGTCAAGTCCGCGGACAGCGCCAAAATGGCGCGCCGCCGCCCGCCGCCCGGTTAATTCCGCCATCCGGCTGCGGCAAGCCTTACCGGTTCAGCCAGCCGTACAAAACCTGCGGATAATTCGTAATCACGCCGTCCACGTCCCACTCGACAAGCTTTTCGAAAGAATCGAGATCATTTACGGTCCAGACATTGATCCCTACCCCGTGCGTCTTGCACTCTTTCACCGCCTCCTCGTTCAGCAGACAAAAATCCGGATGATAATACCGGAACCCGAACTGCTCGCCGTAGTAGCCGGCATACATGAGCCCTTCTGTTTCCACAAGAGCCCCCACCGGTATTTCGGGGATCAATTCCTTTGTTTTGACGATGGACAAGTGGTTAAAGGAGGAGAAAATAATCTTGTTTTCAACGTGATACTTCCGAATCAGCTCCACGCACTTCTTCTCGATCCCGGGATAATAAATCACTCCGGTTTTCAGCTCAACGTTGGCCATAATATCCGTTTCCTTCAGCCAGGCGCAGAATTCATCAAACGTCGGGATCTTCTGCGGGCCGTACACGCTCGGCCTGACCTTCGAGGCGTCAAGCCTCCTAAGCTCGGCAAGCGTATAGTCCTTCACATAACCCGTCCCGTTCGTCGTCCGGTCCAAGCGCTCATCATGAATGACGACAACCTCGCCATCCTTGCTGAGCTGAACATCCATTTCCACGCCGTCGCAACCGACCTCAACCGCCTTGCGGAACGCCAGCATCGTATTTTCCGGATATTTTCCGCTGTATCCTCTGTGGGCAAATACCTTCATATCGTCACATCCTCCGTTTAATCAGGCAGCGGGTCCGAAGATAAGCCGAGGGATACTCATCGAGATCGCGGGAATGAAGGTGACTAATAGCAGGCAGACGATTTCCGCAATAATGAACGGTATGACTTCCTTGACAAATTCCTCGAATTTACAACCCGTAATCGACATACAGGTAAACATCATTGAGCCGAAGGGAGGCGTAATACCGCCAATCATGATGTTAACGATACACATCGCGCCGAAATGGACCGGGTTGACCCCCAGCTGCGTGACCACGGGAATCAGCAAGGGGGCAACAATGATCAGCGCCGCGCCGCCCTCAATGAACATCCCCATCAAAAGCAGGAGAATGTTTACCAGTCCGAGCATGAGCCACTTGTTTGAGGTAACATTTAACAGGGCGACCGTTAATGCCTTGGGAATGTTCTCCCAGCTCATATAATACCCGAACACATTGGCCGCAACGATGACGAGAATAACGGTTGCTGTGCCGTTGATAGTCTCCTTGAAGATCTTCGTGATATGCTCCTTTTTCAGGCCCTTGTAGATGACGGTGCCGACAAAGGTGCAGTAAAACACGGCAAAGGCACCGGCTTCGGTAGGCGTAAAGAAGCCGAGGCGAATCCCCAGTACAATGCCGAGAGGAAAGAGCAGCGCCCAGAGGGAATCGGCACACTGACGGACGATTTCCCCGGCTGTCGCCTTTTTTTCACGAGTGGGGGCATAGTTGCGCTTTTTGGACACCCTGCTGACCGCGACCATCAGGCATGCGGCCATGAGGAAGCCCGGCAGATAAGCCGCGGAAAACATCTTGGCAACGTTGACCTGCGCAAGGAGAGCATAGATAATCAGGTCGATTCCCGGAGGAATGATCGGCGTAATGGCAGAGGAGGCTGCAGTGATTGCCGCCGAGAAGCCCTTGGAAAATCCGCGTCTTTCCATTTCGGGAACAAGCATTTTGCATTCCATTGCGGCATCGGCATTGGCCGAGCCTGAGACGCCGCCCATCAGCGTACTGAGAATAACGTTGCTCTGCGCCAGCCCGCCCTTCATGTGCCCGGTAAGAACGTCCGCCACATTCATCAGCTTTGTACTGATTCCGGCGTAGTTCATGATAGAGCCTGCCATGACGAAGAACGGAACGGCAAGGAGCGGGAAGGACTGCGCGCTGGTGACGAATTTCTGGAAAATCAGCTCAACAGGCGAGCCGGTGTTAATGACGCCGAAATACAGCAGTCCGGCAGAAAAAAGAGAAAACGCGACCGGCATGCCGGCGAAATATAAAACAATAACGAGAAGGATGGGGACTATGCCTAAAAAGCCGGAACTGATCATCAGAATCTTCCCTCCTTCTTTAAGTTTTCATATTCTTCCTGAGAAACAACTCTCTTAAAAAGCCTGATTGACTTCAAATCACGCAGAATAAAGATAATCGACCATATCGTCATATCGAAAAAGGACACCACAAGCGAAGAGGAAACATAAGCCGAGGAGATGCCCAAAATCGGAGTAGGCTTTCTTGCAGAGCGGATAATGTACTTAATGCTGAGCACAAAGAAAATCCCGCAGAGAATGGTCATTAATAAATCAATAATGATCTTAACAGCATTTTGAGGAGCAGAAGGAAGTCTGTTGACGATCAGATCGACGCCGACATGAGCACGATATTTATAGCATGCGGCAGATCCGACGAATGCCGTCCAGACAAAGCAGCCTGTGGCAAACTCCTCGGACCAGGGAATACCGGTTTTAAACACATATCTGGTGATGACATTAAGCATTACCAGCAGCAAAGTAATGCAGAACAGTATGGAGGCCACAATGCCTTCAAAGTTCTCAAATATGAGCTTTGCACTTAATTTTTTCATAAATTCAACTCCGTTCTGTAAAAGGGGAAGCGGGAAGATACCTCCCCACTTCCCCCGTTCGGCAATAATAATCCTGAGGAAATTACTTGGGCATTTCTGCCAGCATGCCCTTCAGGGTATCGTAAATGCCGGGAGTTGTGCCTTTCATTGCCGCATACACTTCACCGAAGTTCGCCGCGAAGGAATCCATATCCACTTCATTAAAGGTGTGACCGGTTCCCTCAAGATACGCCTTGTCGGCTTCGTATTCGCTTTCGATCTTCTCGCACATTCTCTTTGCGGAAGCATTGAACTCATCCTGAATGATCGTCTGATACTCGGCAGGGATGCTGTTCCAGACATCAAGGCCGATGTAGACGCCGCAGACACCGATAAGGTGGTTGGTCAGAGAGCCGACAGAGGCGACATCACCGGAGCCGTCATAACGGAAGTCGGACATGGTGCCTTCAAGACCGTCCACAACGCCCTGGGAAACGGCGGACAGAGTCTCATCCCATCCCATGGGAACAGCATTCGCTCCCATCGCATTGATGGTGTTGACATACATTTCGGACTTCGGGGTACGAATCTTCATCCCTTTAAGATCATCCGGGCAGGTGATCACCTTGTTGGTCTTCATGAAACGGAAGCCAAAGAAATAATCCATAGAGAGGACTTTGATGTTGTCATCCTCCAGCTGCTTGATCCAGCCCTGGACGAGGTCGCTGCCAAGGAGATAATCATACTCTTCAAGGGTGGAGCACATCATGGGACCGACCAGTGCATTGAAATCCGGTACATAGTCACCGATGTAAGAAGGGTCCTCAACGGAGATAAAGTTTGCGCCGCTGGCTACCTGTTCAAGACCATCCTTGTAGGTGGGCAGCTGACTGTTGGCATAGCACTGGATGTCGATGGCGCCGTTAGTCTTCTCACGGATGTTGTCCGCCGCCTCTTCTACCGAAATCGCAAGCTGTTCGGTGGGGCCGAAGACGTGGCTGAGCTTAAGCTCAAGATGATAATCATCCTTGGGGGTCTCTGCTGACGGAGATTCGGCAGTCGAGTCAGCAGAGGGATCTACGGGTGCGGGCTGTTCACCGCAGGCGCTAAGAGCAACTAACGTTATTACAGACATAAGTAACGCAAGCGTCTTTTTCATTGATCTTTCTCCTTCTACTATTTTTTTACATATTCACATATCTTTTCCCTATGTGAATCAATTATTGGTAATATATCACTCCTCGTATTGGCTGTCAATTCTTTTCCCGCGAACAGGGTCTTTCCTGCATACAACGCTGGGAACGCACGGCCGGCATTTTTTCTGCGGCTGCTGTGCAGCCACCGGTCTTCCGCAGGCCGCCGGCTCCGGCAAAGGGGCGGCCGCTCTTTCTGCGGACAAGATGCGGCAAGTTTGGTTTCGGTTGCTTTTTTCCCTTAAATTGTTATAATGAATACGCTGACAGAAACAGCTCTGCCTGCCTTCCGCGGTCTGCCGCTTTTCGCTGAGGCGCTGACGCTTCTCCGCCGGTAAGGCGCCGCAAAAAGGCTGTCAGCGGCTCCTCTTTCGGCCTCCGCCGATGACGAATAAAAACCGCAAATAGAAATTTTGGCCGCCTGCGAAACGGCGGCGGAATGGAGATCATTATGAAAATTACCGTATGTATCGGCAGCTCCTGCCATATCAAGGGTTCGCGGCAGGTCGTCGAACAGCTCCGGCATCTGATCGAAGCAAGCCGCCTCGGCGATAAGATCGAGCTTGCCGGCACCTTTTGTATGGGAAAATGCCAGCAGGGCGTCTGCGTGACCGTCGATGACGAATTTCATTCTGTCTCTCCGGAAGGCGTCGATGCGTTTTTCGAAAACGAGGTTTTGCCGAGGGTCCGATGACCCGTTTTCTTTTGCGGAACCGTAATCAATGCTTCATCGCAGGAAAGGCGCATTTTCATGGAATGCCTTACGTTAAAAAAATCGAACTGTAAAAACTGCTATAAATGCATTCGCTACTGTCCCGTCAAGGCTATCCGTTTTTCGGGAAATCAGGCGTACATTATCGGGAACGAGTGTATCATGTGCGGGCAGTGCTTCGTCGTCTGCCCGCAGAACGCCAAGCAGATCGTTGACGAAACAGAAAAGGCAAAGGTGCTGCTTCAGGGAAAGGATCCGGTCATTGCCAGCCTTGCCCCGTCGTTTGCGGCAAACTATGAGGGCGTCGGCATCAGATCCATGCGGGAGGCCTTAAAGAAGCTCGGTTTTTACGACGCAGAGGAAACGGCGGTCGGCGCCGCCATCGTAAAAAAAGAGTACGACCGCATGGTGAATGAAGAAGCAAGGGATATCATCATCACCTCCTGCTGCCACTCGGTCAATCTGCTCATCCAGAAGTATTTTCCTTCCGTGCTCCCGTATCTCGCCGATGTACTCTCGCCCATGCAGGCGCACTGCAAAGATATCAAAAAGCGCATTCCGAACGCAAAAACGGTCTTTATCGGTCCCTGTGTCGCCAAGAAGGACGAGGCGCAGCACTATGAGGGCTTCGTTGACGCCGTGCTTACCTTCGACGAGCTGACCGCCTGGCTCAAGGCGGAGAATATCGTCCCGGAGCAGAAAAGAAAGACCGTTGAAAACAGCCGGACCAGGCTCTTCCCGACGGTAGGCGGAATTCTTAAGTCCATGGAGAAGAGCAATCCAAACTATTGCTATCTGGCGGTCGACGGAACCGAAAACTGTATCGCGGCGCTTAAGGATATCGAGTCCGGCAACGTTCACCATTGCTTCATCGAAATGTCTGCGTGTGCCGGCAGCTGTGTGGGCGGCCCTGTCATGGAAAAATTCCACCGTTCGCCGGTAAAGGACTATATGGCCGTCTTCGATTATGCCGGAAAAAAGGATTTCCTTATTCCTCAGCCGGATCCCGCAGAGCTCAGAAAGCATTTTGAGCCCATTGACCTTCGGGCTGCCGTTCCGAGCGAAGCCGAGATCGCGGAGATGCTCCGACAAATGGGGAAAACGAAGCCGGGCGAGATGTTAAATTGCGGCTCCTGCGGCTACAGCACCTGCCGGGAAAAGGCGATCGCCATTTTACAGGGCAAGGCGGAAATATCGATGTGCCTGCCGTACCTGAAGGACAAAGCCGAGAACTTTTCCAGCACGATCGCACGCAACACGCCTAACGGGCTGATCGTGCTGAATGAAAAAACAGAGGTGCAGCAGATCAACCGTGCCGCCCTGCGGATCCTCAATCTCCGAAGCGCGAGCGATATTCTGGGCGATCAGGTCGTCCGGGTCCTTGACCCGGAGGATTTTCTGAAGGTCCTCGCCGACGGCACGGCGATCCGTGACAAGCGGGAGTATCTTGCGGAATACGGAAGATACGTTGACAAGACCATCGTTTATGACAAAGAATATCACCTGGTCCTCGGGATCCTTCGTGATGTTACCGAAGAGGAGACGCAGCGCGAAAGAAAGGAAGAGATCAGCCGGCAGACCGTTGAGATCGCCGATAATGTCGTTGACCGCCAGATGCGGATCGTGCAGGAGATCGCCTCGCTTCTCGGCGAGACCGCCGCAGAAACAAAGATCGCGCTGACCAAGCTGAAGGAGTCGATCAGTCATGAATAATCTGTGCGCTGATATCGGCTGGAAGAGCATCAATCACGAAGGCGAGCAGCTATGCGGCGATCACGTTGAGATCGTTGCTCAGGATGACCGTTCACAGGTCGTCGTGCTTGCGGACGGTCTCGGCAGCGGCGTGAAGGCCTCTATTCTTTCCGCGCTCACTTCAAAAATAATCTCGACCATGATGGCCGAGGGCATGAAGCTCGAGGAGTGTGTTTCCGCCATCGCCGCAGCGCTGCCGATCTGTTCCGAAAGCGGCATTGCCTATTCGACCTTTACGATCCTGCATATTATCGAAAGCCGGATGGTGGAGATCATCCAGTACGATAATCCGGCGGTCATTTTTCTGCGCGATCACGAAGTCTTCGATTATCCGAAGACCGAGCTGATGATCGACGGCAAAAAGATCTTAAAATCCGTTATCGGTCTTCAGGAAAATGACTGCCTGATCGCCATGAGCGACGGCTGCACGCATGCCGGCATAGGACTTGCCTCCGATTTCGGCTGGAAGCTTGAGGATATTGCCGCATTTATGCAGGCGATCGTCGCCGCCGGATATTCCACGGCAAAAACACTGGCCACCATGCTCATCGATCAGTGCAATAAGGAATACGGCTATCATCCCGGGGATGATGCGACCGCCTGCGTTGTCAAGGTCCGGCGGAGAGAGCCCATGAATATCTTGTTCGGGCCGCCGCGCAACCGGGATGACGTCGGGCGGATGATGTCGCTGTTTTTCTCCAAGGAGGGAAAGCACATCGTCTGCGGCGGAACGACCTCATCACTTGCCGCAGACTATCTCGGCAAGCCTCTCCGGGCGAGTCTTGATTTTGAGGGCGATCTCCCGCCTGTCGCCGAGATCGAGGGCGTTGATCTTGTCACGGAGGGCGTTATCACCGTCAGTCAGGTGATCGCTTATGCAAAAGACGCGCTGGATAAAAACGAGCTCTATAAGCAGTGGCGCTATCAGCATGACGGAGCATCCCGCATCGCCCGCCTGCTGTTTGAAGAAGCCACGGATATCAATTTTTATGTGGGAAGAGCGGTCAATCCGGCTCATCAGAATCCCAACTTACCGATCACCTTTAATATCAAGATGAATTTAGTCGAAGAGCTTTCCGAGTGCCTGATAAAGATGGGAAAGCGGATAAAAGTAAGTTACTTCTAAGGAGGCTATGCCATGAATATCAGAAAATTTGACACAAAGATCCAGCATCTGAACTATAAGGTCCTGCGTGAGGTCGCGCGTCAGGCCTGGAACGATACCCTTTATCAGAACGTTTTGGATATTCCCAAAATGATCGTTCCGGGAAAAACGCCGACCATGCGCTGCTGTGTGTACAAGGAGCGCGCCATTCTCGGAGAGCGGGTCAAGATCGCCATGGGCGGCGACAAGGATAATCCCAATGTGATCGAGGTCATTGAGATCGCCTGCGACGAATGCCCGGCTGCCGGTTATGAGGTCACCGACTCCTGCCGCGGCTGCCTGGCCCACCGCTGTGAGGACGTCTGCAAGCGGGGAGCCATATCCTTCGACCATAATCATGTGGCGCACATCGATAAATCCAAATGCGTCGAATGCGGCCAATGCTCCAAGGTCTGCCCGTATTCGGCCATCATCAACCGGAAGCGCCCCTGCCAGATCGCCTGCAAGGTCAAGGCGATCTCGATCAATGAGGATAATACGGTCGCTATCGACAACAGCAAATGTATCCGCTGCGGCGCCTGCGTGTATCAGTGTCCCTTCGGCGCCCTTATGGACAAATCCTTTATCCTGAATGTCATCGATCTGATCAAAAAGAGTCAGAACAACACCAAATACAAGGTCTACGCGATGGTTGCTCCTTCCATCTCAAGCCAGTTCGTCTATGCGAAGCTCGGTCAGGTCATTGCCGGTCTTAAGGAGCTTGGCTTCTTTACCGTGGTCGAGGCCGCGCTCGGCGCCGACATGGTAGCGCAGGCAGAATCAAAGGAGCTTTCGGAAAAGGGCTTTTTAACCAGCTCCTGCTGCCCGGCCTTCGTGCAGTACATCAGATCGGCCTTCCCCGATCTTCTGCCCCTTGTTTCGCACAATCCTTCCCCTATGGCCGCGCTTGCGCATTATATCAAGCAAAAAGACGCCGAGGCGAAGGTCGTGTTTATCGGTCCGTGCACCGCAAAGAAGGCCGAGGCTCAGTTAGAGGAGGTAAAGCCGTATGTGGATGCGGTGATCACCTTCGAGGAGCTGCAGGCGCTCTTTGACAGCAAGGATATCGACATCACCTCTCTGGGAGAGGATGTGCTTGATAACGCCTCCTATTTCGGCAGGATCTTTGCCCGCTCCGGCGGCCTGTCGGACGCCGTTGCTCAGGGATTAAAAGAGCAGAACATCGATTTTGCGCTGAATGCCGTTTCCTGTGACGGCATCGAGGAATGCCGCATGGCTCTGCTGAGAAAAAGCAAGAATGCCCTGGATGCCAACTTTATCGAAGGCATGGCCTGCATCGGCGGCTGCATCGGCGGCGCGGGCTGTCTCACCCACGGGGAAAAGAACAAAGCCGAGGTCGATAAATACGGCAGAGAAGCCCTTGAAAAAACGATCGGCGATGCTGTTTCCATGCTGAAATAAACACGGCCGGCCGTACGCAAAAGCCGCCCTGCGGAACGATTCTTCCGCAAGACGGCTTTTTCATTTCCTTAACGATGACCGGGCAGGCCCTGCCCGGCTGCCGATCATGCCGTTATAAGGCCGTTTGTTCAGTCTGTCCGGTAAAGGCTTCCAGCCATTTTTCCAGATCGGCCGCCGAAGAAAGCAAGGAAGCCTCCCGCCGCAGCTGCGAAGCGCCGGCAAAGCCCTGCGCATACCAGGCAAGGTGCTTCCGCATCTCCGGCCAGGCG
>JAZRYN010000011.1:0-8890 GCA_045600745.1 Lachnospiraceae bacterium | reverse complement strand
TTCTGCTTCACCTGTGCGATATACAAGCTACTGACTTTCTAGCCGCTATGCTCCAGCACATAATCTTTGATCTCTTGGTAGGAGGCTTTCTTTTCCGCATCGGTCAAATCAAGCTCATCCATATCCAAGTTGATCTCGATATGTTGCTTTGCATTAAGTTTGGACAATAAACAAACCGTCTCCACATGGCTCGATTGCTCCAGATTGATGTCAGATTATTGCGCTCGTTCGCGGGAATTTATCAAAGCGTGTTTTTGCCATAAAACACACCGATTTTTGCCCTTGTCCGTTCTCGGAAACAGGTCAAAGACCTTGCTCCTACTTTATTATAAGCAAACGCACAGATTTGCCGACCGCCTCAAGACTTCGCTCTGACGGAACAAGTCTGAAATTCCATCGTCTCAACTTCTCTGATGCTGGAATCGATACTTGCCTTTTCCATGTCCGGACACCGGTTCAATGATTCCGTGTTCTACCATTTCTTTTAAGAGGTCAGAGGCTCTGGATGCTTTAATATCAATCACCCGTATCACATCAGACCTTCCAAAAATCGTCTGACCCGGAAATGCCTCACGGAGCCTTAAAATATGGCTTGCTGTTTTCGGTTGAAATATTTTTTCAATGTCCGGTTTTAATGCGTCAATGTCCGGTTTTGCAATTTCAATGTCCGGTTTTTCTGGTTCTTTGAATGTGCCGCTGATATGCAATGTCCGGTTATGAAGAGGATTGCTTTCATTCAAGAGAAGATTACGGAGGAACAGTTCAAGAAACTCAGTCGTTTCGTGAACGCCATTTTTCAGATCATTATAGTTTGCCCTGACCAGTGAATTCCGAAAATACCATGCGTTCTCGGCGAAGATATCATTTGTCACGTCAAAGCCCAGCGTGCGTAAATACTTGATGAAGAACACCGCTGTCGTTCTGGTGTTGCCCTCACCAAATACATGGATCTGCCATAGTCTGGATACGAATACGGCAAGATGGTGGATGATTTCATCCATCGTGAGATTCTTATAGGAAAACTTCTTCTCCTCTGAAAAATCATAGTCAAGCGTCGCTCTGAGCTCCGTGGCACTGCCATATAGAACGGTCGCTCCGTTCAGCACCCATTCCTTTTTCGTGATGTTATAATCCCTAATACGTCCGGCGTGAGAATAAATGCCGGTAAACAGCTTCCTGTGAATGGAAAGATACTCGTTCGGAGTAAAGCTGAAAGCCTTCTCTGAAAGAAGTGCAGCAATTCTGGCTGAGACTTTATCCGCCTCCTCGGTACGATCATCTGCGTCATGGGCAGGGGTTTCTTCATAATAGCTTTGTAGGAGCGCATTGACTTCCTCAAAGGAAATCTCGCCTTCAATGTTGCGGACAGCCGTCTGCACCAAATATTCCGATGTTTTCAGTCCGTCCACAGCCTGCAAACCGATGGCCGTATGCCACGCATAGCCTTTGTCCCGCTTGTCCGGCTCAGACTCTTTGATGTATTCCTTAAACTGATCTTTATTCACTCCATATCACCTCGCTGTTTTTGTACTCACAAGAAATCCACCACTTCCACAGGCATCATCTATCAAGACGTTAT
Organism: Lachnospiraceae bacterium; assembly: GCA_045600745.1. GTDB lineage: Bacteria > Bacillota > Clostridia > Lachnospirales > Lachnospiraceae > UBA6987. The sequence goes on along the minus strand of JAZRYN010000011.1, from coordinate 7,311 downwards.
CTTTGATACAATGTGCTTTTCCGGCAAATGTGCTCCAATACCCGTGAAAAGGCTTAATTTCAGGGCTTTTGCGATTTCTGGCAGGCACAATCCGGCCTTTGAAATTACTCCGATATGCTCTTGCTGTTGCTGTACTCATTCCGGCTACGCCTCCTTTCCAAAACCCCTAAAAGGCAATCCTTAAAAAGTATAGGTATCCTTAAATTGTGTAGGAAACCTTAAAAGGTTTGATTCCCACCCCGCATAAGCATCATCGATGCTGTTCAAAAGTTCTGCTTTGACAGCCTCCTTTACCAATCATTAGCCTTTGATGTACGGCACAATCACGTCGTAGAATTTCTTAGTCCAGTCTGCGAGGAAGTTCGCCATCTGAAGCCAGTCGGTCTCATTCTCGATACTGACATTACTTAGCTGAATAAATACCTTGGACGACTTAATGTCATCTCCACGGTTCCATTGCAGCGTGGTTCCCAGCACCGATTCGATTTCGGCTTTATGCATGTAAAGACTATCGAAGGCGTCCTTGTTTTCCTGTTTGTTCCCTCTGCCAAAGACAACCTCTGCTCTTGCTGCATCATAGTTTGCGACACAGCAAAGATAGAAGCCACCTATACCAAAGAAGCCATTGATCCAATTATCCCTTGACGGATTGACATTGGAGAAGGAACCGTCCTCGCCGTGCGCCTTCTGGATAATAGGGAGCGCATAAGTCCAGTATTTTCTCCTGAGCTCGTAACGGCTACCCGGCTCATCCTCATTGGCCTCGTTTTCATCACGAAGATAAAATACCAAGTCTGCCGGATCTTCATCGTACAGTTTGAAGAGACGACTCAGGACAGACAGCTTGCTCTGGGTGCTGGTGTTTGTCAACACATAGATACCGTCGCCAATTTCCAGTGACTTAGTGAATGCATCTGCATTCGTGTTGAAATGCAGCGCGATGTTCTCCTCCTCCGACATGGCAAGTTTTGTGATGATAGCCTTGTCCTCGGCATACAGAATCTGAATAACCTTCTGGAACATCTCAACCCAGCTCGTTACCGGCTGCTCGGTGTTCTTAAAGGTGAACTTCGCAATCAAGCGACCAGTCAGCTCACCCTCATCTTCAAGCGTATAAGTGTCGAGCTGCTTTTCTTCCGGTTTGTATTCTGTGACAGGCACCGCCCAGATTGTTAGGGCTCTGCCCATGAGGTATTCGCTGCGCTCCTCCAGCTCTGCCAACGTCCACTTATCCTTCTTGGCGATCCAAGTATTCATACGGATACCACTGTCATCGAAACCATTCTGCATAGTTTTCTTTTCGGTGAAAGAGCTATTGCTGTACTTCGAGTTATAGGCAGTCAGTGTGAGATTTGCCATGCGATGCAGCCACAGCTCGTGTATCTGCTCATAATCATCGCCCAGCTCTTTCTGCCATATCGGTGTCAGATGCTGAGGCATAATATGTTCAATCGAATAGGTGCCGTCGTCACAGTGACGGTATACATCCTTATCCTCCGAGGTGCCAAAGTTCTCGAAGCGCTCAAGAATGTAAATCTTATTTTTGCTGTTCATCAGATAAACTGGACGTTCCTCAAATGCCGCTTTAAACTCCACATTGTCCGGGAAGCGGGCACGCTCCTTCTTTGAAAGAAGCGCATACTTGAGCTTCTCGACATAGTCATCCTCGGTGCCGTCGTACCGGACGATTTCTCGATGCAGCATAAGGAAAATTTTATTCAGAGCATTTGTCGGCAGATCACACATCGTCCTACGAAACAGGTAATTCTCTGTCGTCAGGAAAATCTCTGTGACCTGTGCAAGCGCCAGTTTATTTTCGTTATAAAGGCGCAACACTTCAAGGAAGAACGGCCTTGTTACCGTAGTCTCCAGACGGTTCAGGCGGTCAATGCAAGCGTCAAGAGCAGCACTGCCAGAATTGCCATCGAGGAGAATCTGATAGCGTTTTGCATAGGCCAGCATCTCTGCGAGCAGCGGTTCAGTCTCAATCTTTCCGAGCTCCACAAAATCTTTAAAATTGATGTAGATTTTCTTTTGCTGCGGAATGGCCTGCTGCTTTACGCTCAGGTAATCCCTGATAAAAGCGCTGACATCATATTTCGTGCAGACCTCGATCTTATTCCAGTATTTATCGTAATAATCCTCCTGCTCCTTAGACGGCAAACCCATAAGGATAAAGTTCCTAATCTTGTCACCCTCGCTAAGGTCAAGGCCTGTCGAGTTCAGGCTCTCAAAAATGAGCTGTGGATTGTCGTCCATATCCAGCCGGATATTGATGATCTCCAGACAACAGATCGCGTCATAAAGCTGGTCGATGGTAATTTCCTGCTTTTGAATCCGATCATAGAAGTAATCGTAATTCACCGTCAGATTTGACTCGCGGATGTGCTCCATCGGATCAGAGAACAGCTTCCCGAAAGCCGTCTGATCATTCTTGACCGGCTTCAGCTTGATACGGGTATCCTCCGGCTTCCACTTGTCCACGAGGTATTCCTCAAAAATCCGCTGCTTCAGATTAGAGGTCTCCGGCACAATGACACCCTTATCAATCAGGTTATACATTGCAAGGAACAGCAGCGAAACTGTCGTAAGACGCTGCTGCCCATCGATAATCAGGAACTCCTCGTTATGGCCATCCGGATTATAGACGGAAACAAGGCTCCCGAAAAAATGACTCTTCCGGTGCCCCTTGATGATCTTTACGAGGTCATCATACAGCTGCTTGCAGTTTTCGGTTTTCCAATCGTAGTTTCTCTGGTAAACCGGAATGACGAACCGCTTGTCCGAGCCTTCCATATATTTAACGAATTTGCATTCTGAACCCTTCATCTATTATTGCTCCTCCTTCGACCTCAATCCGCGTAACTCAACATATTGACATCTAACTTGGCAACTCAACTCTCACACTTTTTGAGCCGGACTGCCCTTGGATAAGTTACCAAGAAGCGTTCGTACTACCGTTCGTACTGCCCTGTGCCAAATTTGCCCGATCATCCGAAAACCGCAGTATACCTAAGCTTTCGCGGCTATTTTCCTTCGACTCTTGACATCAATACTACCGTCTCGACGTGCTCGGTCTGCGGGAACATATCCACGGGCTGTACTTTCTCGAGGCGGTATCCGCCTGCGGCGAGTTGTTTCAGGTCCCGGGCCAGCGTCGCGGAATCGCAGGACACGTACACGATCTTTTTCGGAGCCGCCTGCAGCAGCGCCTCGATAAGCGCCGCATCACAACCCTTCCGGGGAGGATCGAGCACTACGACATCGGCGGGCGGGAGCTTTCCGGAGGCGGTCATTTCCGGGAAGAGCACTTCCGATCTGCCGACGAAGAACTCGGCATTCGTGATGCCGTTCTGCGCTGCATTTTCCCGCGCATTCTCAATGGCGGGGGCGATGATCTCCACGCCGTATACCTGCTTTGCCCTTCGCGCAAGGAAAAGGGAAATGGTTCCCGTTCCGCAGTAAAGGTCCCAAACGACCTCCTGCCCGGTGAGAGACGCAAATTCCAGCACCTTCCCGTACAGCACCTCTGTCTGCTTCGGGTTCACCTGAAAGAATGCCGGCGGTGAAATACGGAAACGCAGATCGCCGATCATTTCCTCGATGTAGCCGGGGCCGAAAAGCGGCAGGATCTCCTGCCCCATAATGACATTCGTTCTTTCACGGTTGACGCTTAGGGAAATGTCCGTCATGCCGGGAATTTTCCGCAGCTCCGCTACGAGCTCGGCAGCATGCGGCAGATTTCTTCCGTTCAGGACCAGGCAGACCATCCACTGGCCGGTGCGGCTGCCGCGGCGGATCAGGGCATGGCGGACGAGCCCTCTGCCGGTGGCCTCATCATAAGGCTCGATGCCGAACCTCGTGAAAAAAGAAAGGAGCAGCCGAAGGATCAGTGCAGATCCGCTTTCGTTCAGCAGACAGATCCCCCCAAGCAGCGGGATGATCCGGTGCGAACGTGCGGCATAATAGCCGCAGCGAATGTTTCCGTCCTGGTCCCGGCCGAAGGGAATCTGCGCTTTATTCCGATATTCCCAGGGATCTTCCATCCCGAGCACAGGCAAAACCTCCTGCTCCGCAAAGCCGCCGATCCGTCTCAGGTGCTGGCGAACCTTGTCCTCCTTATGCCGCAGCTGGGCCGGATAGGAGAGCGCCTGCAGCTGACAGCCTCCGCATGGCCCTGCTGACGGGCAGCGCGGAAGGATCCGGTCCGGAGACGGTTTCGTGACCTTCAGAATGCGGCCGTAGCCATAGGACCTTCCCGCCTTGGTGACAACGGCGAGCACCTCGTCGCCGACAACAGCGTCCTTGATAAAAAGGGGATAGCCGTCTGCACGGCCTATCCCCTCACCGTTCTCCGTCATATCTGTGATGGAGAGTGTAAGCTGCTCGTTTTTGCTCAGTGGCATGTCCTTCTGCCTCCGTTTATTTTGTCTCCGTCCGGCGGATATTGCTGTCGAGAAACTTCTGTACGCCAAGCCAGCCGCTTGACGGGTTATTGGTGATCGTCTCGCCGAAAAGCTCTAACTTGGCGTCGGTGTCATCGGCAAAGCTTAAAGCAAGCGCCTCCATGAGGGCCGGCTTTTTCGGGGAGCCGAACTCAAACTGACCGTGGTGGGAGAGGATCATATGACAGAGCTCATTTTTGGTGACCTCCGGAAAATCCGGGATCTCATCGCAGCGCGAAGCCACCATCTGGCAGCCGATCACGATGTGCCCGAGAAGCTGTCCGGCATCGGTGTAATCATTTTCCGGAAAAGCGGAAAGCTCCTTCATCTTGCCGATATCATGGCAAATAGCGCCGGCAAGCAGGAGATCGCGGTTTAAGAGCGGATATTTCGTGCAGTAGAAGTCGCAGAGCTCGGTCACGCGCAGCGTATGCTGCAGGAGACCGCCGGAAAAGCCATGATGAACGGTCTTCGCCGCAGAGTGCGCCTTGAACCGAGCGGCAAAGCTGCTGTCGTTGACAAAAAAGCTTTCTAAGAGGGCACGGAGCTTCTGATGGGAAATACTGCGGATGTATCCGAGCAGCTTGTCATACATTTCGTCGATCGGATAGGGGCTGACCGGCACGTAGGCCGCCGGGTCATACTCGCCCGGACGGGCAACGCGGACTCTGCGGATGTTCAGCTGGTTATTGTTCTGATAACGGACGACCTCACCCTCTACCTTGATATATTGCATGGCTTCAAAGTGGTCGATGCCCGAGGAAAGATCCCAGACCTTTCCGTCGCCGGTGCCGGTCCTGTCCTGAAGCGTAAGAGAATAATAGGTCCGTCCGGCCTTGGTCTTTGCGTTCACCTTGCCCTTGCAGAGATAAATGTCGCTGATCTGATCGCCTTCGCGCCAGTTTTCAATCGGATGCATGTGTGTCCTTCTTTCTGTTATGGATCGCCCTGCGGGGATGCAGTCGGTGTGAGGAGGGCTCTAACGGCGCTCCAGATGAACGTCATACGTCATCGGCTGGTAGCCGGAACCGCTTTTGCGCAGGACGGTTATCTTAACCGTTTGCTCGGTATTCATGTCCAGCAGCTTCGTGCGAAGCGCCAGTATACTGACCACCGGCTCATCGGAAATGGAGATCAGAATATCGCCGGTCATAAGACCGGCAAGCATCGCTGGTCCGTCATCCGCACAGGAGAGGATGTAGACGCCGTTCTCCTCCACGCCGAGTTCTTCTTTCATTCTGGCGGAAAGCGTATGCCCGGTAACGCCGAGATAGGCCGTGGAAAGGCCGTTGCTCATGTTCTGCAGATAGCTTTTGATATCGGAGATCCCGATCGCCGCAGCCTGGCCGTTTTCCGATAGCTCTTCGTCGAGCCAGCCGATGACTTCGCCGTTCAGATCGATCAGGAAGCCGCGTGAGCGGCCAAAGCTGCTGATATCGGTATGAAGAATGCGAACGGTATTGTCGACGGCGGCGACGTCCTCGGAAAGGTGGGTCAGCATCCCGTAGCGCAGAGAGCCGTTGGTCCCCTCCGGCGCGCCCATGGCTATCACCGGCTGACCGGCAGAGCAGTTGTAGGAGTTGCCGAGCTCGGCGGCCCTGATCGCGGACAGCGCCGCATCACTTAAGGAACGGACCGTTACTGCCAGCATGGACAGCCCGGAAATGCGGTCGGTCGACTTCATGTAGGCAGCAGAGGTCTCGTTATTCACGAAATGCACGAGCAGAGAGCCCTCATCCGGGCCGCTTTCTGCATAGGGGGTCAGGATCAGGATCTCTTTGGATGTGATGGCGGCGATCAAGCCGAAGTCCTGCTCCTCATAGATATATTCCGTGCCGAAAGCATCGGTGCCTTTCCGGGAAATACTGACCGTGACTAACGCCCGGTTCGTATCGGTCACCAGCTCGTCTACGGCGCGGTACAGCATCAGAAGGTCACCGATATCCGGCTGCTCGGCGGCAAGCATGCTTTCCAGCATGGTGCGCATTTCGGAGGCTTCGTCAGGGGAAGATGTTCCGCTCGGCGCCGTGGTGTTTTCCTCTGTGCTTTCCGAAGGCTTCTCTGTCTCCGGCGTTGGTCTATCCTGCGTGGAGGAAGACGTCGGATCATCCGGAGGAAAGAAAATGCTCTCCTCCGATTCGGTGCCGGGGGCAGCCGCAAAGCGCTCGGCGATCCCTTTGCCGAAAACAAAGGTGACTGCGGCGACGATGCCGAATACCAATGCCAAAAAAACCGTCAGCAGCAGTTTCTTTCCGAACGACATGCGCGGTTTTTCTTCGATCGTTTCCCGAATAAATGGCTTGTTATCTGCAGGTTCCATGGTGCCTTTCTTTTCTTCATGTCAATAAAATCAGCAGGCGCTGGGAGCCTTCTTACCGATATTAAAACACAGGATGGCCAAAATGTCCAGCGGTAAACATTTTCCGGCCCCGCGGTTCCGGCCCCGCTCTGCGGCAGATGCCTTTTTCTTAATGGCCCGTATCCGAACAGAGCTTTTGATCGCTTTTCGGATAAAAAAGTCAGCGGCAGGAGGAAAACTTTAGGAAAGCTTTAATTATATTTCATGATCGACCGGTGTGATGTGTTGACGGGATAAACGATGAACAGTATGATTATCCTGGAAAACGGCCGCTTCTCGGGCGGCAGAGCTAAGCCTACCGCCCGTCCGGACAGTAGGTCGAGAGATGGCGAAAGGAAGCGCTGAACAGATGATTTTCGATACCCATGTGCATTATGATGACCGGCGTTTTGACGATGACCGGGAAGAGGTCCTTGCCGGCCTTGCGGCAGCTGGGATCGGCGGGGCAGTCAACATCGGCTGCGATCTGAAGAGCAGCAAGGCGGGGAGGGCGCTTGCGGAGCGTTT
>JAZRYN010000010.1:0-3167 GCA_045600745.1 Lachnospiraceae bacterium | reverse complement strand
TGCCGATGGCGCTGACGTGGTAGAAGTCGATCATGGTCTGGATGCTGACCTTCTCCTGGGGAGCGATGGCGCTGTACATGGCGACGATCTCGCCGTCTTTTACGTTGGAGATGCAGAAGTCTTCCGCAACAGTGTTATCCTTGGTGTAGGTATCCACGCCGTTTAAGAAGTTTAGACCGTTGAAGGTGCGGGTATCGCTGAAGCTTGCCTTGCCGTAGGAGGCGCGGTAGTCGATGATGTTGGCTTCCTCGTCGCCGACGAAGCAGCCGGCTTCCTTGGCCTTGGCAATGATGTCCTTGGAGGCGATGACGTTCTCGGTGTCGTCGAGGTCAATGAGACCGACAATGCCGATGTTGGGGTTGAAGGCGACCATGCTGGGGGAGAGCTTTACGGCAACGTACTGGGTGCCGGTGTAGTTCTCAACGTACCAGGCTTCGTTCTTGTCGCCGATCAGAACGCCGGAGCACTCCAGAGCGCCGACCTCGTCATAGATCTTGCAGAGAAGATCAACGGCTTCCTTGGCCGTGGCGCACTCGCCGAGGAGAACGGTCTCCATATCGCCCTCGCACATACCGTTTTTCACCATCGGATCAATGGAGCGGTATTTGCCGTTCGAGGAAACGGTATCCATGGCGGAAATGGAAAGACCCATCTCGTTGGTGCCGGCTTCCTCCATGGGGCTGTGGTCGTGGGTGCCGCCGCAGTTGGGGCAGGTACCGGCGAGGTTGTCGTCGCGGACGGAGGTGTACGCATAGCTGTCATGCGTGAAGGTGAAGGTGAAATCACAGCCGACGTAAACTTCACCGGCCAGATGCTTGCCGTGGGGGCTTACATAGGCGATCTTGTTGTAGCTGTTGGAGTAGTCCTCGCTTCTGGCAAGGAACTGATCACCGGTATCGGTGAGGTCGGAGCCTACATAAAGCATCGTGCAGGCCGATGCACTTCCTATCGTCACAACGATGGCGAGTACCACGGTCATGATGTAGGTCATGAATTTCTTTTTGAATGACATATCCATCTTCCTTTCAACAGGGGGGGATTCTTCTTTCCCTGCCCTTTTTTAATTACGCGCCTATTATAAAGCGTAAATATGCATATGTCAAGAGGAAATTTGAATAAATATTCAGATTATTCTGCATGTATGTGAATATTGTGAAAAATGCCATATGGATGGCACCGAATGCCGCGGCAGGAGCCTTTTGCTTGTAAAAATGCATAAACGCAGGGAAATAACGGATAATTATTTCCCTACGTTTACAATGAAAATGTTTATTTCAGTTCTTTTGAGAGAGCTTTTCGGCCCAGAGCTTCGGCTTGGCAAGCGTAAAACGCTGCACCGTGCCGTCTTTTATTCGGATCTCGATGCCGTTCGGAAGAAAGCTGAACAGCTTCGTGATGCAGACATCCTCGATATCCCTTGTGTACACCGTGCAGCTGTGGCTGAGGATATCCATACGGCGGGACAGAAAATACAGTCTGTCCTCCGTGAGGAAAAGCCGGCCGACAACGCTCTCGCCGCTATAACCGTGCTCGGCGGCGCTCTCGGCGAGGACGCTGCCCTCGTTCATGAGCCTTTCCTTCACGGGCTCAAACTCGGCATCCTGCCGCTTTATAAACGAGCGCACGTACAGCCCGATGATAAGACCCGAGAGGGCTCCCGTGAGAAGAGCCTCCTTCGCCGCTGCCGCCAACCCGATGCTGAGCCCCTTGGTGACAAGATAGATCGCGCCGATGAGAAGCCCGAAGAACAGTCCCGTTACAAAGCCGTTTCTTATACGCATTGTGCCGCCTTCCATTCACGGTATTTTTTGAGCTCGCGCTCGATGCACATATCAAGGAAGAAGTTTATGATGAGTGCGTCATCGATAAAGCCGAGGATGGGAATGTTGTCGGGAATGAGATCGATGGGGCTGGCCAGATACAGCACCACGGCTCCGCAGCCGATGAGCACGCTGACGGGGATCTCCTTATACTGCCCGCGGTAGTAATCGTTGAGCATATAGACGATGTCCTGCACCTCGGCGACGGTGTCACCCACGATGGGCACCTTCACCAGCGGATCGAGCTTCACCGTGAGTGTCTCCATGATCTCCAGCAGCTTGCCGGTGCCTCTTGCAACGCCCTTTATGCATTTTTTTACCTTTGTCAGTTCCATTTCTTTGTCCTCCGAGGATCGGTTTTATACATTATATCATATATGCCACATTTTTCAAACAATAAATCCCCCAAATTCTGTGCAAAAAATTAGGTGGATTTTGGCAATGCCGTGTAGTATAGTATAATTGAGTATAAGCAAGTAATTCTTGTCGTATTGGAGAATTTGAAGTGAGTATTACAGATATATTTACATTGCTTACGGGTGTGGCGCTTTTCCTTTACGGAATGCTCCTGATGGGCGACGGTCTGAAAATGGTCGCGGGCAACAAGCTGGAGCTTGTGCTGTACCGGCTTTCGGGAACGCCGTTCAAGGGCATCCTTCTCGGCACGGGAGTCACCGCCGTTATCCAGTCGTCCTCGGCTACGAGCGTCATGGTGGTCGGCTTTGTCAACTCCGGCATGATGAAGCTCCGGCAGGCCATCGGCGTTGTCATGGGCTCCATCATCGGCACGAGCATCACCGGCTGGATCATCTGCCTTTCATACATCGGAAACGGCGCGAGCTCCGGCTGGCTGGAGCTTATTTCCACGACCACGCTGACCGCGCTCATTGCCCTGATCGGCATCGTGCTCCGTATGTTCTCCAAGCAGCCCGTAAAGCACCACATCGGAGATATTCTCCTCGGCTTTGCGGTCCTGATGTTCGGCATGAGCGCCATGAGCGGCTCAGTCGAGGGACTGCGCACGGATCCCACCTTCATCGGACTGCTCACCACCTTTTCCAATCCGCTGCTCGGTATCCTGGTCGGCATCGTTTTTACGAGCATATTGCAGAGCGCGTCTGCGGCCGTGGGTATTTTGCAGGCTCTCGCCATCACCGGTGCGATCCGCTTTGACACCGCGTTTTCCCTCGTCATGGGTATTGCTATCGGCGCAGCCGTACCCGTTTTGCTGTCCGCCATCAGCGCCAACGCAGACGGCAAGCGCACGGCGCGTTCCTACCTTGTCGTGACCGTGCTCGGTGTAGCGCTGTTTTCGGTGATCTACTACCCGCTCAACGCCTTTTTTGA
>JAZRYN010000009.1:0-2982 GCA_045600745.1 Lachnospiraceae bacterium | reverse complement strand
CAACAAGCATGATCTTGCCGAAGCAGGCAGCCGACAGGACGGCGCCGCAAAGAGCAGCCGTTCCTAACTCCTTGCCGATCACACCGGCTATATCACTGAACTGCAGCTCCCCCAGCGAAAGGGCGCGGATGACCGTGACCGAGCTTTGCGAGCCGGAGTTGCCTCCGGTATCCATCAGCATGGGAATGAAGGCCGTCAGAACGACCTGCGCCGCCAGAGCATTTTCAAAACGGGTAATGATCAGGCCGGTAAAGGTCGCGGAAACCATGAGGAGCAGGAGCCAAGGGATCCGGTGTCTGAAAAGGTCAAACGGCGTTGACCGAAGATAGGTCTTCTCCGAGGGCGTCATGCCGCCCATGATCTCGATATCCTCCGTAGCCTCGTCTTCCAGAACATCCATGGCGTCATCGAAGGTCACGATGCCGACCATACGTCCGCCCTTGTCCACGACCGGCAGGGCCAGATAATTATATTTGGACAGCATGTGAGCCACCTCCTCCTGATCGGTGAAGGTGTTCACCGTGATCACGTTGGTGTTCATGATGTCCCTGATATTTTCTTCGTCATCCTTGGCCAGAAGCAGATCCTTGACCGTGATCATTCCCTGCAGCAGCCTGTCCTTGGTAACGTAGCAGGTATAAATGGTCTCCTTGTCAACTCCGGTCCTCCTGATGCGCAGGATCGCTTCCTCCACCGTCATGTCCGGCCGGAGAGAGACATATTCGGTCGTCATAATGGAGCCGGCGGAGTTCTCCGGATACTGCAGGATCTCGTTGATCTCCCGGCGCATGGTCGGGTCAGCCGTTTTCAGGATCCGTTTTACGACATTTGCCGGCATCTCCTCAACGATATCGACCGCATCATCGACATAGAGCTCGTCAAGCACCTCTTTCAGCTCGGAATCGGAAAAGCCCTTGATCAGGAGCTCCTGGAGCTCCGGGTCCATTTCCACAAAAGTCTCTGCCGCCTCCTCCTTGGGAAGCAGACGGAATAACAGAGGCAGCCGTGACTCCTCCATTTCTTCCAGAATCGCCGAAACATCCTGGGGTTCCATCGTTACCAGGACATCGCGGATCGAGGTGTATTTTTTTTCATTCAGCAAGACCCTGAAGGTCTCGGCAAGGGATAATTTCAGTTCTGCCATATCGATCCTCCCTTTTCACGAATTGTGGAGAAGCGAGCCGGCGGGCGCAGATTCAGACGGAAATGTTCATGTAGGTGCAGGAACATTTCCGTGTAGATCGGCCCGCAGTACTGCCACTGCTGCTTCCGGCATCCATGACATTTCCTCCTTAGTTGCAGATTTGATTGCTCTCAGCCCATCAAGCATACCCTTCCTGCATGATTTTGTCAAACGGAATTCGTGGATAATTCGAAAAATGTATGCTATATTAGGTCTGTTTCCGGGAGGATCTTTATGAACAGCTTAGATACGATACGAATCATATTCAGCGATATCGACGGTACTCTCCTGCCCTTCTGCGGCAAGGACTTAAGCGGCACCGTGAGCCTTGCCGGCGAGCTGATCCGGGCAGGGATCGATTTCGTGCTCTGCACCGGACGCGGTATCGGTACCATTCCCCGGCCTTTATACTCGATAAAAGGCCTTCGCTACGCGGTGACCGGCAACGGCGCCATGGTATGGGATCTGCAGAAGGATATCGTGCTGCGCGAACGCAGGCTAGATCCGAAGCAGGCCAAGGCCGTCATCCGCAGTGCCCGCCGCTTCGGGATCGCACCGGCAGGCTATCAGCACGGCATCTCTTATCTCGACACCTTCTGTCCCGAGCCTTACGCAAACGATAATATTGCCATGAAGATCTGGCTGAAAAATGCAAATAGGAGCGACCTGCTTAAACAGATCGAACGGCGCGGACCGCTCGACAAGATCCTGCTTTTCGAGGACGATCCGGAAAAGCGCAGTGCCTTTCGGGCGCTCCTGCAGGCGGAGCCCTTCGGTTCCGATCTCAACTATGCGGAATCCGGCATAAACGCACTGGAGATCACGGCAAGCGGCGCGACCAAGGGCGAGGCTGCGCTGTGGCTTTCGGAATATCTCGGCTGCTCCCGGGCCAATATTCTCTGCTGCGGAGACAATGACAACGATGTTTCCATGCTGAAGATCGCCTGCGTTTCCGTCGTCCCCTCGGACGGTCATCCTGCGGCCAGAGCACAGGCAACGGCGATCGTACCGCCGCCTACCGAAGACGGCGTTGAGAACTACCTGCGGAAGCTGTTATCCGGCCCGAGCGATATCCCCTTTGCCGTTGACAGGAATCCCGTCTGCTGATATAGTAGTATCTGACACCACGATCTGAGATCATATACGGAGGTTTTTATCATGAAGTATGTATGCCCGGTTTGCGGTTATGTTCACGAAGGCGACACCCCGCCTGCCGAATGCCCTGTCTGCCATGTTCCCGGAAGCAAATTCACTCTTGTCAGTGAAGAAATGAGCTGGGCGGCCGAACACGTTATCGGTACCGGCAGAAAGCTCCCCGAATCCATTCCCGAGGCGGACCGCAAGGCGATCCTTGACGGTCTGAAAGCCAATTTTGAGGGCGAATGCACCGAAGTCGGCATGTACCTGGCCATGGCAAGAGCCGCTCACCGCGAGGGTTATCCGGAGATCGGCCTTTATTGGGAAAAGGCAGCCTATGAAGAAGCCGGTCATGCCGCTCTCTTCTGTGAGATGCTCGGCGACCTGGTCTCCGAATCCACCAAGCAGAACCTTAAGGTCCGCGTGGATGCCGAAAACGGTGCGACAGCCGGCAAGACTGAGCTGGCCGTGCTCTGCAAAAAATACAATCTGGATGCTCTGCATGACAGCATCCATGAAATGGCTCGCGACGAGGCTCGTCACGGCAAAGCACTGAAGGGCCTGCTGGAGCGTTATTTCGGCTGAGAAATTAAGTAAAACCGTTATGGGGGAACCGCAAATGGATGCGGCTCCTCCATTTTTCTTTCCCTGAAAAAAGCACC
>JAZRYN010000008.1:0-6469 GCA_045600745.1 Lachnospiraceae bacterium | reverse complement strand
GGACAAGGGCAAATGCAGCAACAGCAATCAAATAAAGGAGCAGACAACATGACCAACGAACTTCAGGAAATGCTGGATTTTATTCACGAGAGTCCTGTATGCTTTCTGGCGGCGGAGAACGTGAAAAAGCGCCTTGAGGTGGCAGGCTACAGGGAACTGACGGAGCTTGACGGGATCAAGGCCGGCGCGAAATATTATATGACCCGCAATAACTCGGCGGTGATCGCCTTCCGCGTACCGCGAGCAAAGGCAAAGGGCTTTATCATTTCAGCCGCTCATTCGGATTCCCCCTGCCTGAAGATCCGGAACAAGGCGGAGCTTGACGGGGCATATGTGAGGCTCGACGCCGAGCGCTACGGCGGGATGATCAATGCCAGCTGGGTAGACAGGCCCTTAAGTGCGGCAGGCCGCGTCATGGTCCGGACGCAGAAAGGAGTGGCGCTGCGGCTTGTCGATCTGAAAAAGGACATGGCGCTCATTCCGAACGTTGCCATTCATATGAACCGGTCCATGAACGAATCGGTGAAATATGATCCCGCAAAGGATCTGATCGCGGTCTATGGCGAAGCGGAAAACAAGGGCGGATTTTATGAAGAAATTGCCCGGGCAGCCGGCTGCGGCGCGGAGGACATCATCAGTGCCGACCTCTACCTTTACAATAACCAGCCCGGCACGGTCTGGGGACCGGCGGGGGAGTACGTCTCCTCCCCGAGACTGGATGACCTTGCCTGCGTCTTTGCGTGTCTTGAGGCTTTCCTGACGGCGAAGGGCACCGACCGCATTCCCGTGCTCTGCGTATTTGACAATGAAGAGATCGGGTCGGGGACCAAGCAGGGCGCAGGCTCCGATTTTCTGCCGCGCATCCTTTCCGGAATCAGCCGGGGCCTCGGCATTTCCGAGAATGCCCACTGTGCGCTGTTAGACAATACGCTGTTTCTGTCCTGTGATAACGGTCATGCCAAACATCCGAATCACCCGGAAATGGCCGATGCGAATGAATACCCGGTCTTAAACGGCGGTATTGTCATCAAGCATTCGCCGAGATACGCCACCGACAGCGTATCGTGCGCGGTGTTTTCCGAAATCTGCAATCGGGCGGGCGTAAAGCTTCAAAGCTATGCAAACCGTCCGGACATTCCCGGGGGCGGCACGCTCGGCCTGATCGCCGACCTCCAGACCCCTGTCTTTACCGTGGACATCGGCATCGCCCAGCTGGCCATGCACTCCAGCTTTGAAACGATGGGGAGCCGCGACCTCGAAAGCTTTATTCAGGGCGTCAAGGCGGCCTATGAGGCGAAACCGGATTTTACTTCGGAGGGTGTTGAGTTTTAATGGCAAGGATCCATATTCTTGATGATCAGACGATAGATCAGATCGCGGCCGGCGAGGTCATCGAACGGCCTGTTTCGGTCGTCAAGGAGCTTGTTGAAAATTCATTAGATGCCGGAGCGAGCGCCATCGAAGTCGAGATCAGAGGCGGAGGAATCGATCTGATCTCCGTCAGTGATAACGGCAGCGGCATTCCTGCGGAGGAGGTGCCGACAGCCTTTGCCCGGCATGCAACGAGCAAGATCTCGGATGCAGAGGACTTATTTGCCCTTCATTCTCTTGGCTTCCGTGGCGAAGCTCTTTCCAGCATCGCCTCGGTGGCCAGGGTCGAGCTGCTCACAAAGACAGCGGAAGAAGAAAACGGCACCCGTTATCTGATCGAGGGCGGCGCCGTAATCAGTAAGGAGGCGGCTCCGGCGCCCGTGGGAACGAGATTCCTTGTCCGCGACCTGTTTTATAACACGCCGGTGAGACGAAAATTTTTGAGATCCGCTCAGACCGAGACCTCCTATATCGCCACACTGATCGAGCAGCTTTGCCTTTCGCGGGCGGGGGTCGCCATGACCCTGATCACGGATGGCCGTGTGAGACTTCGCATCGGGAGCAGCTACCGCCTGAAGGATGTGCTGTTTACGCTCTACGGCAGGGAAACGGCGGAAATGATGCGGGCGCTTGACTATGAGGAAAAGGGGATCCGCGCCGTCGGCTATATCGGACTTCCGACGCTTTGCCGGGCAAATCGCAGCATGGAGCTTACCTTTGTCAACGGCCGCTTTATCAAGAGCCCGCTCCTGATGCGCGCGATCGAGCAGGCCTATCACGGTCTGACGATGCAGCATAAGTTTCCGGCCGCCATCCTCCAGCTGAGCATGGACGCTTCTCTTTTGGACGTCAATGTTCACCCGACCAAGATGGAGGTGCGCTTCCGGGAAGAAAAGAATGTATTCGATGTAGTCTATCACGCGATAAGGGAAACGCTTTTTGCCCGGGACCTGATCCCGGAGATAAGGGCGGAGGAGCCCCCGAAGAAGGAGGTGCCTGCTGCAGAAGCCCCCTTCCGGGATCCGGAGAAGGAGGCCGCTGCGCAAGCCCTCCTCCGGGATCCGGAGGAACAGGAAAAAGGGGAGCCGAAGCCGCCGGAACCTGTTCGGACGGCGAATGAGCCGGAAAGCCAAAGAGAGAAAAAAAAGGAGAGCGGCGATATTGCTTACAGCCTGCCCTCTGTCCGGCAGCCGCTTATCCGTGAGGACGTGGGGGACTACCGGGCTGACAGAGACAGGCATCTGCTCGAACAGCTGCTTCGAGATGACAGACCGGTTCAAAAGATCGTGTCACCCGAACAGAAGGCGGAGGACTTCCGCCTGATCGGTCAGGTCTTCGAGACTTATTGGCTGATAGAATATCAGGACAGCCTCCTGATCGCCGATCAGCATGCGGTGCATGAAAAGATCCTGTTTGAGCGGACCATGAAATCGCTGAAAGAGAAGACCGTCACGGTCCAGCAGCTGCTTCCGCCCCTGCTTCTGACATTAAACGCGGCACAACAGCAGACCCTGGAGCAATACGCTGACAGCTTTACCGGCCTCGGCTTCGAGATCAGCATGCTCGGCGGCCGCGAGATCGCTGTAAGCGGCGTTCCCGGCAATCTGTTCGATCTGAATTCGCAGGCGCTGTTTTTGGAAATGCTGGACGAGCTCGGCGAGGACAGATCGCACATACCGAATCAGACGCTGGAAGCAAAAGCGGCCATGATGAGCTGCAAGGCGGCGGTGAAGGGAAACCAGAAGCTCTCGTTTGCGGAGGCGCAGGCATTGTTAAAGGAGCTGTTTACCCTTGACAATCCTTATGCCTGCCCGCACGGAAGACCGACGCTGATCCGCTTCGGCAAAAATGAACTGGAGAAAAAATTCAAAAGGATCGTGTGATGAAAAAACCTCTGGTTATCCTGACAGGCCCGACAGCGGCGGGAAAAACCGAGCTGTCTCTCGAGCTTGCCGAAAAAACGAATGGCGAGATCATCAGCGCAGATTCCGTACAGGTCTACCGGGGGATGGATATCGGCAGTGCCAAGCTTCCTGAGGCGGAAAGGCGGGGCATCCCGCATCATCTGATCGATATCAGGGAGCCTGCCGAAGGCTTTGATGTGACGGAGTTCGTGCGCCTTGCCGGAGAGGCAGCCGGGGAGATCTACCGACATGAGCGTCTGCCTGTCCTTGTCGGCGGCACCGGATTTTATCTTCAGGCATTCCTGAAGGGGATCCGCTTTGACGAGGGGGACCCGGACACGGCTCTGCGGGATGAATTAAGCAAAATGGCGGAGCGAGAGGGAAGAGCTGCTGTCTATGCCATGCTTGAGAAGGAGGATCCGGAGGCCGCCGGAAGCCTGCATCCGAATAATCTGAAAAGGGTCATCCGCGCACTGGAGTATAAACGCCTGACCGGCCGCTCGATCATGAAAGCAAACGAAGAGCAGCTTGCTCTCACGTCTCCCTACGATTATGCCTATTTCGTTCTGACGATGCCGCGGGAGCAGCTTTACGAAAGGATCGACAGGCGCGTGGAGACCATGTTTGCTCGGGGGCTTACGGAAGAAGTGGAATGCCTGAAAAGAAGCGGCGTTTCACGGGAAATGGCGGCCATGCAGGCGATCGGCTATAAAGAGGTCTGGGACGCTCTGGACGGCAGGTGCACCATGAACGAGGCCAAAGAAGCGATCAAGCTCGGCACGCGGCACTATGCCAAACGCCAGCTGACATGGTTTCGCCGCGAGAAGGACGTTATCTGGCTCGATAAGAGCCGGTTTGCGGATGAGCACAGCATCCTTGAGGAAATGCTGAAGCATCTTCGGGAAAAAAGGATCTTATCATAAAAGCGGATTGCGGCTGCCGGCTCTTGCCGTCAAAGAGCAAAACGGCAGGAAGCTCTTAAATACCGCCGCAGGGACCGGGGATCTCGTAAATTCCGTAGATTCCTCAAAAACCGCTTGACAAGGCATAGCCTGTGGTGTAATCTATCTAAGATTGCGGCGATCCGCATACCGCACGGCGAGGTTCTAAGTGCAGCAAGGCCACCGAAACCGGCGAGATTAGAATCAGGAGGAACTTTATGTACGCAATTATTGCCAATGGTGGAAAGCAGTACAAGGTGCAGGAAGGCGACCTTATCCGCGTCGAAAAGATCGATGTGGCCGAAGGCGATTCCTATGTGTTTGATCGAGTCCTCGCGTTAAGCGACGGCGAGATGGTGGTCGGCAATCCGACGGTCGAGGGAGCCAGTGTGAAGGCGACCTGCACGAAGCAGGGCAAGGGCCGCAAGGTCATCGTCTACAAGTATAAGGCCAAGTCCGGCTATCACAAGAAACAGGGTCACCGTCAGCTGTTCACCGAGTTCAAGGTGGACGCGATCGTTCGCTGACATCGAGAAAGTACAGGAGGAAGCATCATGGCTCATAAAAAAGGCGTAGGCTCAACTAAAAACGGAAGAGATTCAGAAGCGAAGCGCTTGGGCGCGAAGCGTGCGGACGGACAGTTCGTTCTGGCCGGCAATATCCTTTACCGTCAGCGCGGTACCAAGATCCATCCCGGCGAAAATGTCGGCCGCGGCGGCGACGACACCCTGTTTGCCAAGGTAGACGGAGTGGTGCGCTTTGAAAGACTCGGTAAGGACCGTAAGCAGGTTTCTGTGTATCCCCGGGTCAATGAAGTGACTGCGGATACTGCGGAATGATTTGAACTGCTGAGGGCCGGCGCGATAAGCGCCGGCCTTCTTGCATTAAAGGAGCTTTTATGTTTGCTGATTATGCAAAGATATTGATCAGATCCGGAAAGGGAGGAGACGGGCACGTCAGCTTCCGACGGGAAAAATTCGTTCCGGCAGGCGGGCCGGACGGCGGCAACGGCGGCCGCGGCGGCGATATCATTTTTGAAGTCGATACCGGCATGAACACCTTATCCGATTTCCGGCATGTTCGCCGCTTCTGTGCGGAGGACGGCCAGGAGGGCGGAGCGAAGAGACGTTCCGGAAAAGACGGAAATGATCTGGTGATCCGTGTGCCGGAGGGGACGCTGATCAGAGATTTCGAGACCGGAAAAGTCATTACGGATATGAGCGGCGGCAACCGGAGGGAGATCCTTATCCGGGGCGGCCGCGGCGGCAGCGGCAATATGAATTATGCGACGCCGACCATGCAGGCGCCGCTTTACGCAAAACCCGGCGGGCCGAGCATTGAACGCTATGTTACGCTGGAACTGAAATGCATTGCCGATGTCGGCCTGTTAGGCTATCCGTCGGTCGGAAAATCGACGCTGCTTGCCGCAGTGACCAACGCCAGACCGAAGATCGCCGATTACCCTTTTACCACACTGACACCGAATCTCGGCGTGGTGGACCTTCCGGACGGCGGCGGATTCGTAATGGCGGATATCCCCGGCCTGATCGACGGGGCAGCAGAAGGAGTCGGGCTCGGTCACGACTTTTTAAAGCATATCGAGCGGACAAGGATCCTTGTTCATCTGGTCGATATTTCCGGGCTTGAAGGCCGCGATCCGGTCGAGGATATTGAAAAGATCAACGCCGAGCTTGAAAAATACAATAAAGAGCTTGCCGCTCTTCCTCAGATCCTGGCAGCCAATAAAATGGACGTGCTGGACCCCGAAAGCGATAATCTTGAACGGGTAAAAGCCTGGGCGGCAGAGCGGAATATCCCCGTTTTCCCGATTTCCGCGGCTGCGCACAGCGGCGTTCAGGAGCTGATGTATGCCGTGGCAGAGAAATTAAAGACGATCGGGAAAGAACCGGTGGTCTTTGAGAAAAGCTTTGACTGGCTGGATGCCGTTCCTCAGGATCTGCCTTACACCGTTAAGTACGACGCCAAAGAACAGGAATACTGTGTGGAAGGCCCGCTGATCGAAAAAATGCTCGGCTATACCAACCTTCAGTCCGAACGCGGTTTTGTCTATTTTCAGAGGTTTATGGAAGAACGCGGCATTATGGCGGCGCTTAAGGACCTTGGATTAAAGGAAGGCGATACCGTAAGACTGTACGGCCATGCCTTCGAGTTTTACGAGGAATAGCCATGGCGGAGCATCAGTTCTCGCGCACGGAAATGCTGATCGGAAGGAGCGGGCTGGAACGCCTTTCC
>JAZRYN010000007.1:0-2714 GCA_045600745.1 Lachnospiraceae bacterium | reverse complement strand
ACCGGCGGCGACTACAGCCAGAAGGATATAGAGCGCGATTGCCGAGCCGGTCAGTTTTTCGCCCGTTTTCCTGAGTTTTTCGGGGAGCTTTATTTTTTGGAGAAATTTCAAGGGGGGAAATTTCAAGCTGCTGCCTCCTTTGCCGTTCGTTCCGCGTTATTCTTGACCGTCATTATCATCAATTACCGCCAGCCGGGGCCACGCGGTTCCTACGATCCGGCATAGGTTTTCCACAGGCCGTTACCGTAGTTGGGATCAACGTAGGTGTCCATATGTCTGTGGCGACCTTCTTCATCAGTGGTAAATTCGTCCCAATGCACTCCTTTCGCGGCGTACCGGAATACACCGTCCACTTCAAATACATAGTTTCCGTGGACCTCCAGAGCGTTGTCGTCTCCGCCATAGGGTTTCTCGGTCAGGTTATTGAACGTAACGTCAAGCGTGCCGGGGTTTTTAGGCTCGAGCTGCGGCAGGTTCATGTCTTTTGCGGGATAGGTATAGCCGCAGAACAGCACGCCGTTTTTGCCGATCTTCAGCTTTGCCTCATTCAGGCTGATCGTGTGCGGTGAAATAATGTAACCGTGGCAGGTCACGTTCGCGTTCCATTCGATCGCAAATCCGGAACCCCCGCCGTCACCCAGCGCCAGCTTGGCGCCCTTCAGCAGGATCAGATTTCCTTCGCCGCTTACCATTTCGTCCGGAACGGCTCTGTAGCCTTCGATATCCTTGTTGAGCGTATCGATGCTTTCCTCAAGAGCCGCGATTTTGTTTTCAACGTTAGCAACCTTGCCCAACCAACTGATGTATTCATCCAGGCGGCTCTTGGCCTTCCATGTCGCATTGTAATACTCCTCGCGCTTTGCTTCGGCCTCGGCCTGCTTTTTCTCGGCCTCCTGCCGCAGATCCTCGGCCTCCTGCCGCAGCTTCTTGGCCTCCTCCAGCAGCTTCCTTGCCTCCTCCAGCAGCTTCGCGGCGTCCTCTGTACTGTCCTCTGCCTCGGCGTCCTTTTGGGCTGCCTCGGATTCCTTTTGGGTTGCCTCGGCTTCCTTTAGATTGGCCTTCGCCTGGGCTGTCTCGGATTTATCTGCCCGCAGCTTTTTGGCCTCCTCCCGCAGCTTCTTGGCGTCCTCCCGCAGCTTATTGGCGTCCTTTGTAATGTTTGCTGCCTCGGCGCCCTTTTCCTCTGCCTCGGTGCCCTTTTCGACTGCCTCGGCGTCCTTTTTGACTGCCTCGGCGTCCTTTTTGACTGCCTCCGCCTTGGCGTCATCGGCTTCATCCACCAGCAGCTCCGCCTGGTCTCTGATGTAGTCGGCCGCATCGACGATAGCCTGATTTTCCTCGGCGACCTTCTCTAATTCACCCACTACTACGTAGCCGAGCGTCAGCACAGAATTGTAGTTTATGATATCATCCTTCAGTGTCTGGATCTGCCCCTGAAGCTGCGCGATCCGTTCATTCGCGATCTCCTGCCGAAACACGTAATCTCCGCTGCACAGGAGCTTTCCCGCGGCGTCGTTCACGTCCGGGGAACTCCGGACGCAGGCGTTTTCCTGCAGGATCATGGTGCCCCGGTTCTCAATATAGCCGTTATTATAGAAGGTGCCCTCAATGCTCAGCATTCCGCCCGGCTCGATGGTGAGCTTCTTGCCGTCCATCAGGATCACGCCGTCGTCCACGTTCATGACCTGGCCCTCGGCAATGGTGTAATCATCCGTGATGGCGGAAAGGTTGCGCTCCTCGCCCCAGTACATCACAAAGTTGCCGTAGAATTTTGCATGGTTTTCCCAGCACCAGCCGTAAAGATATTCATCTTGTGACTTAAAGCAGGTATCGGTTCCCGAAACGTTGTCAAAGATCCTGACCATGCCTCCCGGGAGATCCTTGGCGCCGCTCCCGCCCAGCTCAGACGTATAGAGCGTCCAGAGGTCGTCCGCTTTTTTGATACTTTGACTGTAAGAAACGGGCGTTTTCGTGTCAAAATCAAAATCGTCGTAACCGGTGAGCATGCAGTTTGAATAAGGATAGAAGCGCAGCACCGGCGCATTGTTGTTATCGCCGTCCGTGCGGCCGGTGACCTCCATTTCCCAGGTGGTCATTTTCTCCCAGGTGCGGAAGGTCATGATATCCGTGGGCTTTCCGGCAAAGGGATTCGGCAGATCGGCGCTCCCGATCGACCAGCCGCCGCTGCCGACAGCGTCCCAGTCAAGCAAACGCCAATCATCATTCGAATCGACCTGCCCGGCATAGCCGCCGGTGGCATAACGAATCGTATTGGCGAACTGCCACAGGATCAGCACGGGGCAGACAGTCCCTGCGGGCGGCAGGTCCTTCACGACATTGACGCGGTGCCAGTCGTAGGCGCGTATGGTGCCCGTCTTGGCGTCCGGCATCGGCACCGCGCCGTCGATGTCGTCAGCCAATGCGCCGGGGGGAAGCAGCCCCGCAGCGAGCGTTACGATGAGCAGCAGCGCGAAAACGCGGGAAATCCAGTATTTTGTTTTTCTGCCGGGTTCTCTCATAGAACGCTCCTTCTGCGGCGCGCTTCACGCCGCGGTCTGCAAAATTATCGGCTCAGCTGTCCCGTCGAGGGCGGCTCCGGTCCGGTCTTTTTCCTGCGCTTTTCCGGCACGGATCCCGGCTTCTCCGCCGGCGAAGGCTTCTTCCGGAAGCGGGAAAGGAATCCGCCGCTGTGCAGCTCCTGCAGCTTTTCTTCC
>JAZRYN010000006.1:0-4026 GCA_045600745.1 Lachnospiraceae bacterium | reverse complement strand
TGAACGAGGAGCTTTCCCAGACAGAATCGCTTATTCTTGAAGAGGACGAGGATTTTGAACCGGATGAGAGCCTTGCCGATGAAGAGGAGAATATCAGCCTCGACGCCGTTGAGCTGCTTGAGGGCGTCGGCACGGAAGATCCGGTCCGAATGTATTTAAAGGAGATCGGGACGATCCCCCTGCTGACCCCGGAGGAGGAGCTTGAGCTCGCCATCCGCAAGTCACAGGATGATGAGGATGCCAAAAACCGTCTGATCGAAGCCAATCTCCGCCTTGTGGTCAGCATCGCAAAGCGCTATACCGGCCGCGGAATGAGCTTTCTCGATCTGGTGCAGGAGGGAAATCTCGGCCTGATCAAGGGCGTTGAAAAATTCGATTATACCAAGGGATATAAGCTGAGCACGTATGCGACCTGGTGGATCCGTCAGTCGGTCACCCGTGCCCTTGCCGATCAGGCAAGGACCATCCGTGTGCCGGTCCACATGGTAGAGACGATCAACAAGATGAGCAAGATGCAGCGAAAGCTGACGCTTGAGCTGGGGTACGAGCCTTCCATCGCCGAGCTGGCCGAACACCTTGACATGTCGCAGGAGCGTGTGATGGAGATCATGCAGATCGCGCGCGAGCCGGCATCCCTGGAGACGCCTATCGGGGAGGAGGATGATTCCAACCTCGGTGATTTCGTTGCCGACAACAACGCTGTCACTCCGGAAAGCAATATCGAAAGCGTGATGCTGCGGGAGCAGATCGACGAGCTGCTGAACGATCTTAAGGACCGTGAAAAGCAGGTCATTATCCGCCGCTTCGGCCTGGAGGACGGTCATCCCCGTACGCTTGAGGAGGTCGGAAAGGAATTCGATGTGACCCGCGAAAGGATCCGCCAGATCGAGGCGAAAGCGCTGCGAAAGCTGAGAAACCCCGTTCGGAGCCGTAAGATACGAGATTTCCTGAACTGATCGCCAAATCAAATCTAACGAAAGAAGAACAATTAATGAAAAGATATTTATCCCTTTTCCTGGCTGTCTGCCTTGTCCTCGGTCTTAGCGCCTGCGGAAGCGATTCACCGGCATCCAGCCCGGTTGGAGAATCTGCCTCTTCTTCGGAAGAGACGGCGTCGTCGGCTGATCCCTCGGAATCGGCCGATGAGACCGGCCCGCAGGAGACTTATCCCCTGATCGCCGAACAGGACGACCTTGATGCGATCGTCGCATCAAGTGAAAACTTTTCCTTCACCAAGGGCGAGCTCGCCTACTTCTTCGCCATGGTCTTCAAGGATTACTATTCTAATTTCAGCACGTACGGGGTCGACCCCGAGGTTTCGCTGAAGGAGCAGCAGTTTTCCGAGACCCAGACCTGGTTCGATCTTTTTTTGGAACAGGCGATGAGATATCCGACCAGCTATCTGACCTTCTGTGAGGCCGCAAAGGACCGCGGCATAACGCTGAAGCAGGAGGACCTTGACTATATCGCATCACAGAAGAAGCAGATCGAGACCGAAGCGGCGAATTACGGCTGGACGGCCGATACCTATCTTGAGCAGATGTTCGGGACCAATATCACCTGGGAGATCCTGGAGAGCGCCCTGAACAAAATGCTGCTTGCCGACCGCGGCTATGCGGCATTTACCGCCGAGCTCGAGGAAAAGGTATCCGAGGACGACGTAAAGGCGCGGCTCGAGGAAGACCCGAGGCTCTACCAGTACGTCGATCTCGTCCAGCTTGATTTTCTCTACGCAGAGGGCATGACCGATGAGGACAAGACCGAGTTAAGAGAAGCCTTTAACAAGGCGGCGGATGAGGATTCCTTCAAAAAAGCGGTCGTCCTTTATGTGGAAAAGGCGGCCGAGCAGGAGAAGATCGATGAGGCCGGTTCGGCTGAGGCGTATGCCGAGCAGCTGATCGCGGATAACACGTCGCTCAAGCAGCCCTATAAGAATTCGGCCCTGATGGACTGGATCTTCGGCGATGAGCGCTCGGGCGATGTCTTTGTCGAGCCGGATGAGATGGATGGCAAGCAGTATGCCTACCTGGTCCTGTCTGAGCCGTATTTTGACGAGGATACCTATGTCAATGTGCGTCACATTCTTGCCCTGACGGAGACTTACGGCACGATCGAGGCGGCGCATGCAAAGGCAGAGGAGATCTACGAAAGCTGGAAGTTGGGTGAAAAAACGGAGGATTCCTTCGCCAACCTTGCCATAGAATTCTCCGAGGACGGCGGCAGTGCATCAAACGGCGGTCTGTACGAAAATGTTTACCGCGGCCAGATGGTCGAGCCTTTTGAAAACTGGTGCTTTGACGAGGATCGCGTGCCCGGGGATACCGGGATCGTGGACACCTCATACGGCGCGCACGTGATGTACTTTGTGGACAGCAGTATCGGCTGGGACCTGCAGGTGCGGAGCGATATCCTTGATGAGCTGTACGCAGAGGCGTATAAGCAGCTGACCGATAAGCATCCTGTTACGAGTCATGACGATATTGCCGAGTCGATAAACTGGTAAAACGGAGACTTTCATGGCGGATAGATTTCTGATCGTTGACGGTTACAGCATTCTGAACCGTGCCTATTACGGTGTTCCCTTCCTGAGCAATAAGGAGGGCTTCCCTACCAATGGCATTTACGGCTTTTACGGCATCCTGCTTCGTATCCTTGAGGATAGGAAGCCGACGCATCTTGCCGTGGCTTTTGATGTCCATGAGCCGACCTTCCGCCATAAACGATATGCTGCCTATAAGGGGACACGGAAGACGATGCCCGACGATCTGAAGCGGCAGGTGCCGATGCTGAAACAGCTTCTCCAGGATTCCGCCATACCGATCCTGACGCTTCCCGGCTATGAAGCGGATGATCTGATCGGAACGGTAAGCAGGCGCATGCAGGAAAAAGGCATGGAGGTCCTGATGCTCTCCGGAGACAGAGACTTATTTCAGCTGGTGAGCCGGACGAGCTGTCTGTGCATCCCCCGCACCAGAAACAAGGTCACCGTTACCGAGTATTATCACGAAGAGGAGTTCACGGAGGAATACGGCGTAACGCCTGAGGAATATATCGCCGTGAAAGCGCTGATGGGCGACTCCTCCGACAATATTCCCGGTGTACCGCATATCGGAGAAAAAACGGCGCTCGGGCTGATCCGACAGTTCCATTCCCTTGATCAGCTGTACGCGCGGCTCGATGAGGTAGCCTCATCCAGAATAAAGACCCTGCTGAGCGACAATAAAGAGCAGGCCGATCTCAGCTATGAGCTGGCCAGGATCGATTGCGGCGCTCCGCTCACCTTTGACCCGGAACAGGCTCGTTACGAGTCTCTGTATACGGAGGCGGCTTATGCAGATTTCAAACGTCTGGAGATCTATTCGCTTTTGAAGCGCTTTCCCGATTCGGTCAAAAAGGCCTGCGAAGAGCGCAAAGAGGGCGGCGGAGCCATGACCCTGCAAAATGAAAAGTTTCCGGGAAAGACCGTTATCGGCCTGACCGGCGGCGTAGGCTCCGGCAAGAGCACGATCCTGACGATGCTGAAGGAGGACTACGGAGCGCTTATCCTTGAGGCGGACCGTATTGCCGAGGAGATGATGCGGCCGGGCGCCGCTTCCTACCCTCGCCTGGTCACCCTTCTCGGGGAAGATATTTTGCGTGAGGACGGCATGATCGACCGGGCGAAGATGAGCGAGCGGGTATTTTCGGACCCGAAGCTTCTTCGCGAAGCCGATGCGATCATCCACCCGGACACGCTGGACGAGATCAGGAAAAGGATCCGTGAGGCAAAGGAAAAGCTGATCGTTTATGAATCCGCGCTTCCCGAGGAGGCCTGCTTTTCCGAGCTGACCGATGCGGTGCTGTATGTCTATGCTTCCGAGGACACAAGGCTCGAACGGCTGTTTTTCGGACGAGGCTACAGCTTTGATAAAACGGAGAGCATCATGCGGCGGCAGATGAGCGAGGCACAATACCGCAGGCTCTGCGACGCCGAGGTCAATAACGACGGCAGCGAGGAGGACGCCCGCCTGTCGCTCGCGGAAGCCA
>JAZRYN010000005.1:0-2274 GCA_045600745.1 Lachnospiraceae bacterium | reverse complement strand
TTAAGTCCCGTCTGACCGCCGATGCCGGGAACGATGGCGTCGGGGCGTTCATAGCGCAGAATTTTTGCTATATATTCCAAGGTCAGCGGCTCCATATAGACTTTATCGGCTATGCTCGTATCGGTCATGATGGTAGCGGGGTTTGAGTTGCATAAAACGACCTCGTAGCCCTCCTCTTTTAAAGCAAGACAAGCCTGCGTTCCCGCATAGTCAAACTCCGCTGCCTGCCCGATGACGATAGGACCCGAGCCTATTATAAGCACCTTTTTGATATCTGTTCTCTTAGCCATTTTTGTTCCTCCGAATATATTTTACTTACGATATACGATTTTTCCGTTCAGCACCGTCAGACAGCATTCGCCGTAAAACGCCGAATCGGCAAACGGAGTGGATTTTCCCATCGACAGGAAAAAGTCTTCGTCTGTATTAATCTCTTTATTTAAATCCCAGACCGAAAATGAGGATTCAGCCGGTATATTAAATCTGCTGCGGGGATTTACCGCTATCAGCTCGATAAGCCTTTCAAGCGGGATAATGCCGCTTTTTACAAGATGCGTATACAGCACGGGGAATGCCGTTTCGATGCCCGTAATTCCGAAGGCACTGTCCTTTAAGCCCTTGCTTTTTTCCTCAAAGCTGTGGGGTGCGTGGTCTGTTGCGATCATGTCGATCGTTCCGTCGCATATTCCCTCGATGAGCGCTTCTCTGTCGGAAGCCGAGCGAAGCGGCGGATTCATCTTGAACCTGCCGTGTTCTTCAAGACAGGAATCGTCCAGCGCAAGATAATGCGGAGCCGTTTCGCAGGTGACGTCAATACCGTCGCGTTTTGCCCGGCGTATGAGCTCAACGCTCTCCTTGCATGAAATGTGGCAGACGTGATAAGCGCAGCCGGTTTCCTTTGCAAGCTCAATGTCACGCGAAATCGGCTTCCATTCGCTTTCACTGCATATTCCCGCGTGACCGTGAGATCTCGCATAAGCTCCGTCGTGAATATAGCCGTTTTTCTTCAGGGCATTGTCTTCGCAATGGGCAACGATCATTTTGCCGAGAGATTTTGCGGTCATCATAGCCTGCCGCATGAGCTCATCCGACTGCACGCCCCGCCCGTCATCGGAAAAGGCAATGCAGCTACCCGCCAGAGCTTCCATGTCCGAAAGAACTTTTCCGTCTTCCGCAACGGTGATGGAGGCGTAGGGATAAATGTTTATCACACTGTCTGATTTGATGATATCAGTCTGAACTTTCATGTTTGCCGCGCTGTCGGGAACGGGATCGAGATTAGGCATCGTGCAAACAGAAGTATATCCTCCGTGGGCAGCGGCAAGTGAGCCGCTTTTTATCGTTTCTTTATATGAAAAACCCGGCTCACGAAAATGCACGTGCACATCGCAAAAGCCGGGCAAAATGACATATTCGCCAAAAGGGAGAAAATCGAATGAAAATGCCGACGCATCCGCAAAAGACTGAGAAAACTCATCTGCAGCGTCAAATCCCTTGAAAGTATATTTTGCATCCATAACTATCACCCCAAAATAAAAATCCCCGTCACAGAGTGACGGGGCAAAAAAGCATAACACAATGAGTACGGCATCGCCGTACGGTTAATATTTCAGCCTTAACAATCTCTCTGTATTGTTTTAAAGACACATCATTCAATTTTCATATATTCTATCATGTTATCCCGCGTATGTCAACTCATTGCCGTCCATACAGCGGAGGCAAGCCTTCCCTGATTTGCCACGCTTTACGATATCAGAACAGACCGGAGATAACGCCGTCTTCGTCAACGTCGATCTTCTCCGCTGCGGGAACCTTCGGCAGTCCGGGCATGGTCATGATGTCGCCGGTGAGGGCAACGATGAAACCGGCGCCGGCGCAGACCTTCAGGTTGCGAACCGTAACCTTGAAGCCCTTGGGAGCACCCAGAAGAGCTGCATTGTCGGAGAATGAATACTGGGTCTTTGCCATGCAGATGGGCAGATTGCCGAAGCCGAGGTCGGTTATCTGCTTGAGCTGCTTCTTTGCGTTTGCATCCAGCACAACGCCGTCAGCGTGGTAGATGCGGGTGCAGATGGCGTTCAGCTTCTCCTCGATGGAAAGCTCGGTATCGTAGACAAAGCCGAAGTTGTTCGGCTGCTCGCACAGGCGCACGACTTCTTCCGCCAGCACCTTCCCGCCTGCGCCGCCTTTTGCCCACACTTCACTCAGCGCAACATTGACGCCAAGCTCTTTACACCGAGCCTCAACCAAATCCAGTTCTGCCTTGGTATCGGT
>JAZRYN010000004.1:0-10311 GCA_045600745.1 Lachnospiraceae bacterium | reverse complement strand
AATCGGGAGACGCTTTCCTTTGCCGCCTCATTGTAATGAAGCGCGGCCACGTTCCGGACAAAGCTGCGGCGCCGCTTCATACAGTCACTGCAGAACTCCGCTCCCGGATCGCGCAGGCCCCTGCCGCAGCGGAAGCAGAAGGGAGACTGAACGAAGGAGAGCTTTTTCAGGCATTCGGGGTGGAAGGGGTCCTTTTCGGATAAATAGAAGACCCCGTCGCAAACAGGACAGCGGCGGGGGTAGATCAGCTGCGGAATCAGGGACCGAAAGGTCCTCTTTTTTTGATATATCAGCAAAATTGCACCTTTCTCACTTATTCATGAAGCGTTCGGCACGCTCCTTTATGTCGCGAAGCTGCAGATCCAGGGAAGAATAGCGCTTCTGCTCCGTATTGTTTGCGGCCATGCTTCGGAAGGTGTCCCAAAGACCGACGATCACGACGCAGTTTTTGGCTCTGGTCACTGCGGTATAGATCAGGTTCCGCGTCATGAGCGGAAGCGGGACGGATAAGAGCGGCAGAACGACAGCCGGGTATTCGCTGCCCTGAGACTTGTGTACGGTCACCGCATAGGCAAGCTCGAGCTCATCGGCTTCGGTGAAGCGGTACACGGCTTCGCGGTCGTCGTCGAAGAGGATGACGAGCTCCTCGGAGAAAAAACGGATATCCTTGACGACGCCGATGTCTCCGTTGAAAACGCCGGTGCCCTCCTTCAGGGAAAAGCCGGTGCCGGCATTCAGGCTCCACTCCTTCTGATAATTGTTTTTGATCTGCATGACCTTGTCTCCGACGCGGAGGAGGCCTCGGGGGAACTGTCGTTCCTTCTTTGATCCGTCCGGAGGGTTCAGCTCCGCCTGAAGGACGCGGTTCAGATTCTCCACGCCGAGCACGCCCTTTCTTGCGGGAGCGATCACCTGGATCTCAAAGGGGTCGGCATGGACATAGGGCGGAAGCTTATCGCGGACGAGACGAACGACTGCCTGCAGGACCGCGGGCGCCTGTTCGCGTTTCAAAAACATGAAATCACGGCTGGCCTTGTCCGGGATGATTTCTTCGCCGCGGTTGATGCGGTGGGCATTCAGCACGATGTCGCCGGTTTCTGCCTGCCGGAAAATGCGGGTGAGCTCGATCGTATCCACGACGCCTGAAGCGATAATGTCGCGGAGCACGTTGCCCGGCCCGACGGAGGGCAGCTGATTGGCGTCGCCGACCAGAATCAGTCTGGTGCCGGGAATGATCGCCTTCAGCAGCGCATACATGAGAGGCAGATCGACCATCGAAGCCTCATCGATGATGATGACGTCGGCTTCGATCGGATTCTTTTCATTTCTCATAAAATGCGGCGTCTCACTGTCGCCGTCTTCAGGGGAGCCCATGAATTCCAGAAGACGGTGGATCGTCCGGGCGCTTCGCCCTGTCGCTTCGGTGATGCGCTTGGCGGCGCGTCCGGTCGGCGCCGCAAGCTCGATGGAGAGGCCCTTGGCGTCGAAATAGCGGATGAGTGCGGAGATCGTGGTCGTCTTGCCTGTTCCGGGGCCGCCCGTGATGACCGTAAGGCCGTTCCGGACCGCCCTTACGACGGCATCCTGCTGCATGTCCTCTAAGACGATATCCCCTTCCTCGATGATGCGCCACATTTCCGCCTCGGGATCAGGCCCCTCGACCGGCAGGGGCTGGTCGAGCGCCATGAGCATGGCCGCCGAGGCAGCTTCCATATAATAATAGGCGGCCAGATAGACCGCATGATATCCGTTCACCTTTCGGACGATCAGCCGCTTGTCAACGGCAAGATCCATCACCGCCTTTTCCACCAGCGCCTCGTCAAGGGAGAGAAGCCTTGCCGCATAGGTGATGAGGGTCTCCTCCGGCAGGTAGATGTGTCCGGCCTGCAGCGCCTGCTGCATGGCATAGTTCAGCCCGCTGCGGATGCGAAATTCGGAGTCGGAGGGGAGGCCGGCCCGCACGGCTATGTCATCGGCAATGCGGAAGCCGACGTGGGTGATATCATCCATAAGCTGATAGGGATTGGTCTTGATGATGCTGTAAAGGGAAGTCCCGTAGCGGTCATAGATCTTTACGGCGAGCGGGATAGATATTCCGAATCGTTCAAGGAACATCATTGCCTCGCGCGTTTCTCTCTTCGCGGTCACCTGCTCCTGCATGAGCCTGGCGCCGTTTAAGGAGATCCCCTTGATCTCCGCCAGCCTTTCCGGTTCCTCCTCCATGACGCGAAGAGTATCGCCCTTAAACCGCTTGACGATACGTTTTGCCAAGGCCGGCCCTATGCCCTTGATGATGCCGGAGGCAAGATAGCGTTCGCAGGCAAGAGCATCCTCCGGCAAGGGCAGGGTAAAATGCTCAACGCTCAGCTGTTTGCCGTAGACCGGATGCTCGACAAAAGAGCCCTCGGCCTCGATCGGTTCTCCCTCGCTCAGCTCCGGAAGGATCCCGACGAGGGTCAGAAGGCCCTTGTCATCCGATACCTCCACCACGCTGTAGCCGTTTTCCGCATTCCGGTGAATGACATGTTCAACGGTTCCGATCACACGTGCCATGGAGGATCCTTTCTGTATCAGTGTTACAGGTTTGCTCCGTTTTCCTGCATAAAATCAATGAATTTTCCGGTACCGACGGCAACCGCCGTCATGGGGGATTCCGCAAGCATCGTATTGATGCCGGTCTTTTCTTCGATCAGCTCGTCAAGCCCGGAGAGAAGAGAGCCGCCGCCGGTCATGACGATGCCGCGCTCGTAGATATCGGAGGCGAGCTCGGGCGGCGTGCGCTCGAGGATGCCGTGGATCGCATCAACGATCTGCATGGCGCTGTCGTGCAGCGCTTCGAGCATTTCATCGCTGGTCACGGTCATGGTCTTCGGCAGACCGGTCATCAGGTTGCGGCCCTTGACATCCATGGTCGTCGTCTCGGGACGGGGATAGGCGCAGCCGATGGTCATTTTGATCTCCTCTGCGGTCCGTTCGCCGATCAGCAGATTGTGCTTCTTGCGCATGTAACGGACAATGGCTTCGTCGAAATCGTCGCCGGCCAGCTTGAGTGAGGTGCTGACCACGGTGCCGCCGAGCGAAATGACGGCGATGTCGGAGGTGCCGCCGCCGATGTCTACGATCATATTGCCGCAGGCCTTGGAAATATCGATTCCGGCGCCGATGGCCGCCGCAACCGGTTCTTCGATGATCGTGACCTCACGGGCTCCCGCCTTGTAGGTGGCGTCCTCGACAGCCCGTTTTTCCACCTCGGTCGCCCCGCTGGGAATGCAGATGCTGATGCGCGGCTTGCGCAGCGTGCGGCGCCCCATTGCCTTGCTGATAAAGTATTTCAGCATCTTCTCCGTGACGATATAATCGGAGATGACGCCTTGTCTGAGCGGTCTTACGGCCGTGATATTGCCGGGCGTGCGGCCGATCATTTTGCGGGCCTCCTCGCCGATCGCCATGATGTCCTGAGAATCACGGTCATAAGCGACGACCGTCGGCTCCTTCAAAACGATTCCTTTGTCTTTTATGTAGACCAGAATACTGGCAGTTCCCAGATCGATCCCTATGTCCATAGAGAGCATAATTGTACGTCCTCCCCCTGGTAACCTCTCAAAAAGGTAAGAAAAAACGCTCCGCCGCCGTGGGCGGAACGATAAACTCGAAAGTCAGTTTTATTGTAAGGTCTGACCGGAAAAATGTAAAGAGAAAAAGAAGAAAAAGCTGACAGAAAAAAGCAAATAATCAGTTAAAGAGGGCAAAAAGTATAAAAAAAAACATAAGAAAAGGTGAATTATCCTTGACGGAGGAAAACCGTCATGCTACTATACGTTTTCGGATAGAATATCTATTCTGAACCATATCCGATATCGCAGAGAAAGCGCCGCATGCCGTAAAAGCAGCAGGCGGCAGGTCTTTTTGCGGTAACGGACAGAAGAAAGGAAACAGAAAAATGAAAAAAACTCTTGCAATCCTCCTTTCCGCTGTGATGGTGCTTTCACTGGCTGCTTGCGGTGAGAACTCCGCCACAAGCACCACCGGCGCTGCGGGAAGCGGAACCGCCTCAGGCACCACTGACGCCGCGGAAAGCGGGGATACCAAACAGGGCTTTTCCGGCAGCTACCTGATGGGGACCGGATCGGCCACAGGCAACTATTATCAGTTCGGCAATGCCGTCTGCACCGTTGTCAATAATGTCACCGGCGCAAACCTTACCGTGAACGCCACCGGCGGTTCCACCGAAAACGCCCGTCTGCTCGGAGCGAAGGAAAACGAATTCGCCATGATCCAGTCCGACGTTTTCAGCTATGCGCATCAGGGCATTGAGCTGTTTAACGGCGAGCAGATCACGAACTTCAAGGCGGTTACGGCCTGCTATCCGGAAATGGTCCAGATCGTTGCCCGCAAGGACAGCGGCATTACCTCCGTTGCTGACATGGCCGGCAAGAAAATCTGCGTCGGCGCGGTCGGCTCCGGCTATGAAGTGGCTGCCCGTCAGATCCTTGACGCCTACGGACTGAGCTACGATGACATCGATGAGGCCTTTGCCGATCAGTCCACGGCGACGAACGGCATTCAGGACGGCACCTTTGATGCCATGTTCATGTGCTCCGGCTATCCCAACGCCAACGTGTCCGAGCTTTCCCTGAACGGCAATATCGAGATCGTTTCCATTGATGAAGAGCACATGGCGACGCTGCTTGAAAAATACCCCTTCTACTCCTCCTTTACGCCCGAGACCGATGAATACAACCTCGGCCACCCGATCACCTCTGTTGCGGTCAAGTGCATGCTTGTCTGCCTTGACAGCTTTTCCGAGGATGAGATCTATGCGCTGACCAAGGCGATCTATGAAAACCTCGGCGACATCAAGGAGATCAACGCCAAGGCGAATTACATGAGCCTGGAAGATGCGCTTTCCGGCATCCCCAGCGACCTGCATCCCGGTGCGGCCAAGTACTATGCCGAAAAAGGTATTGAGATCCCCGACTATCTGAAATAAGTATTTCTCATTAAGCAATGCTGTCAGGCAGGGCAGAATGATCTGCCCTGCCTGCGGTTTTGCCATTCCTGATTAAGGAGCAGATTTTTATGTCACTCTTCAAGAAAAAGAAAACGGAGATTCCTGAGGAAATCGATCTTACGGCCATTGACCGCGAGTCAAAATACAAGATTTTTTCTCCTAAAGCGGAAACCGCGGTCAAGATCTTTCTGACGGCTTGGGCACTGTTCCAGCTTTACGCATCGATTTCGAACAAGGTCCCTCTGCAGATCCTGCGCTATACCCATCTGGGCTGCGCCATCTGTATGGCTTTTATTCTTTATCCCGCGACGAAAAATGCCGACAGGAGAAAGCTGCCGTGGTATGACATCCTGTTTGCGGTCCTGTTTGCCAGTGTAGCGGGATACTTCATCGTTAATTATTCTGCACTGCAATTCCGTGCAGGTGCTTATACGCTGCTTGACGCCATTATGGCCGGCATCGGCATAGCTCTCGTTCTGCTGGCCTGCCTTCGTGTCGTAGGACCGCCTATCGTTATTATCGCTTCCTGCTTCTTTATCTACGGTATGGTCGGCAAATACTTGGGTGGCTTCCTGCAGCACCGGGGGTTTGCTTTAAAGCGCATCATTACCCACCTTTTTATTACGACGGAGGGGATCATCGGCAACCCGTTAGGGGTCTGCTCGACTTACATTTTCCTCTTTATTCTTTTTGGCGCATTTCTGGAAAAAACCGGTATCGGCCAGTTCTTTATTGACCTTGCCAATGCGGTAGCCGGCTGGGCTGCCGGCGGTCCGGCAAAGGTCGCCGTACTGTCCTCGGCCCTGCAGGGCACGGTTTCCGGCTCATCCGTTTCCAATACGGTCTCTACCGGCTCCTTTACCATCCCGTTAATGAAGTCTCTCGGCTACGAACCGGAATTTGCCGGCGCCGTAGAGGCCGCGGCCTCTACCGGCGGCCAGATCATGCCGCCCGTCATGGGCTCGGCAGCCTTCCTGATCTCGGAAGCCTGCGCCGTGCCGTACCGGGAACTGATGCTCAGTGCGATCATTCCGGCTCTGCTCTATTTTACCGGCATCTGGATCAGTGTGCATCTGGAGGCCAAGCGGCTGGGATTAAAGGGCCTGCCCCGCGAAAAGCTTCCCAAGCTGTGGCCGCTGCTTCGCGATAAGGGACATCTGATCATTCCACTTGTGGCGATCATTTATCTGATGCTGTCCGGCTTTACCATTACCCGTGCGGCGCTTCTCGGCTGCCTGACCTGTGTGATCGTTCCGTACCTGCGCAAGGGGACGCGTGTGCCCTTCCTGCAGATCTTCAATGCACTGCCTCAGGCTGCCCGCAATGTGGTTTCCGTGGCAACGGCCTGTTCAACGGCCGGCATCATTATCGGCATGGTGACCCTGACCGGCCTTGGCCAGCGTATCGGCGCCGGTATTTTCGACCTGGTCGGCAACAGCATGTTCCTGGCTCTCGTCTGTGCCATGTTCACCTCGCTGATCCTCGGCATGGGTGTTTCCACGACCTCCAACTATCTGATCACTTCGACCATTGCGGCACCGATCCTGATCAAGGCCGGTATCCCGATACTGGCGTCTCATATGTTCTGCTTCTATTTCGGCATCGTTGCGGATATCACCCCGCCTGTGGCTCTTGCTGCCTACGCCGGCTCTGCCATTGCCAAGGGGAATGCCTTTAAGACCGGCGTCAACGCGACAAAGCTTGCCATAGCCGCCTTCCTTATTCCGTATATGTTTGCCTATAATCCGAAGATGATCCTGATTGACGGAACGTTTATGGATGCGCTGCCCATGATCCTTACCGCTATTGTCGGTCTTGTGGGCATCGGCGCAGGCTTCATCGGCTATCTGAACGGCCCGGTCAAGCCGCTTTTCCGGCTGGTCGCCGTAGCCGGAGGGCTGTGTCTGGTCATTCCCGGCTGGACGACCGATGTAGTCGGGATCGCCCTTGTCGTGCTGGTCTTTGTGATGACCCGCCTGACCAATAAAGAAAACCACGCATCGCAGCCGGCCTGATAAGCGGGCGGCGCAAAAATAAGAAGTCGGAAAGCAGTGTTTGCTTTCCGGCTTCTTCGTAAGACCGCGCTTAGAGACAGCGGGTCAGCGGCTCTTTTTGTCAAAGCGGGAGGAAAAAAGATCGCGCAGCTGCGTGCGGAAATTCTGCCGCACGGCGGAAAGCTCCTCCGGGGAGAGCACGGATTTTGGCAGAATATATACCTCCTTCGGTGAGGAGTAGATCAGAAAAAGACTGCTCAGCTCAAAAACGCAGGAGAGCGCTTTCAGCGGATAGGATACGGCTATTTTTCGTTCGGGGACGCGGAAGGATATCGTTTTTTCCGTCAAAGTGGCGTGATAGTCAAGGCCGAGGAGATCGTCTCCGGATCTCAGATAACGTCTGATACGCCGCTCCGTCTCGGCAAAGAGCAGGATCCCCCAGATCAGATAGGCTCCGGCAAGGAAAAAGACAAGCGCATTCGGCGTACCCAGTCCGGCTGCCGCGCCGATCGCGTAAAGAGCGGCGCCGATGAGAACGACAGCCATAACGGCGACGGCCTTCCGGTGCCGGAACGCTGTCGCGTAGTAGTTTGCTCTGCGGAAGTCGGAGAGCGATACCTTGTACTGAAGCTGAAGGGGAAACATATCCGGAAATTCCTTTCTGCCAGAATGATCATCCGGGACAACTATACAACACTTCGTGCGCCATGACAAGGCGGGAGCGTTTAAGGAAAGGAAGAACGATGAAATATTTGCTGGTGATCGGTGACGGAATGGCGGATGATCCCGTCCGGGAACTCGGCGGCCTGACGCCGCTTCAGGCGGCGAAGCATCCGACCATCGACCGTCTTGCCGCAAAGGGTGAGGTGGGAAGTGTGATCAACTGTCCGAAGCCGCTTCCTGCCGGGAGCGAAACGGCCATTCTTTCGATTTTCGGGTGTGAGGCACGCCGCTATTTCAGCGGACGTTCCCCCATGGAGGCGGCTGCGTTGGGGATCGAGCTGCGGGAAGGTGACTGCTGCTATCGCTGCAATCTCGTAACCATGGAGGAAGGAGATATGCCCTATGAGGAAAAGCGCATTCTTTCTCACAGTGCAGGCTCTATTTCCGGTGAGGACGCCCTGAAGACCATCAATGCGCTTACCGCCGATCCCGAATTCTCCTCGCTGCTGTCCGCCTGTCATATGGAGCTTCCTCCCGTTCCGACGTTCAGACCCTTGGCGCTGGAGCATGGCGGCGACTTTTCCGGCATCCGCTTTACGCCGCCGCATGACCATCTGGGTGAAAAATGCGGCCCGCTGCTTCCCTGCGGCAGCGAGAGAGCCGAGAAGTTTATTAAACTGCAGAAGCTGGCCAACCGTGTGCTGGAACATCATCCGGTCACGAATGAACGGCGGAAATGCGGCAAAATGCCGGCAAACGGCATATGGTTCTGGGCAGAGGGGACGGCAGTATCGCTTCCCTCCTTCAAGGAGGAGTACGGACTATCCGGCGCGGTCGTCAGTGCTGTGCCCATTTGCCACGGCATCGGCGTACTGCGCGGCCTGGAAAAGGTTGAAGTGGAAGGCGCGACCGGCGAGATCGATACCAATTTCGAGGGCAAGTTGGAGGCGGCCTGGCAGAAGATCAATGAATATGATTTTGTCTGCCTTCATTTGGAGGCGCCGGATGAATGCACGCATAACGGGGATACTCCCGGCAAGCTCCGGTCCATCGAATGGCTTGACAGCCGCCTGGTCTCGCCGCTTCTTGAACGAATGGATGCCGCGGGGATGCTGTACCGGATCCTCCTGCTCAGCGATCATAAGACGCTGACGGCGACAAGAGGTCATAACGGCGATCCCGTGCCCTATCTGATCTACGACAGCAGGAGAGACAGCGGCCGCGGAGGCGGCTATGATGAGAATGCCGGCTTGCTCGGCGAGTTTATTCCGGACGGCAGTGTGCTGATGAAAAAGCTCTTGGAACAGACTTGACGAAAGAATACTTCGATATGATAAAAACGCCCCTGAGCCGAAAAGGACAGAGGCGTTTTGTGGTAATAGAAGCCGTTACCAAAGCTAAAGGATTTCCGGGCTCATTTGATCAGCTGCTGCATGAGCGCCTGCGAACCGGAGACGAAGCGCGTCATTTCTTCGGGCGTTAAGCTCCGGTGACTGAGCAGTGCCAGATCATAGAGCTGCTCGGCGATCAGAGAGGAATTCTTGCTTCTCGGATGTGCCATCAGGTATTTTACGAGCTCGTTCCCACTGTTGAGGATCAGCGTCTGGTCGGTCGGCAGCTCTTTTTCGTTCAAGCCGTACATCTTCATCATTTCATTCATCCGGCGCGATTCCTCCGCGAGAGTCATGACGGAGGCAACGGAGGCGTCTTTGAAATGCTGCACGCCGACCTTCAGCTTCTCGTCGTTTAAGGTCTTCCGGAAAAATTCGGTCAGCTGTTCAAGCTGGGGCCGGGCCTCATCCTCGTTCATCTCCTCGGTAAAGGCTTTGTCCACGGAAGAGTCGATGCGGCAGAATTTGTAGTCCGGATATTCGCGTTCCAGATGAGTGACAAAGGGCTCGTCTATGGCATGATCGAAGAGAAGAGCATTAAGACCTTCGGAGCGGAACATCTGCACGTAGGTAGCCTGCTGCGCAGGATCGGTGACATAGTAAATGACGCTTCGGTCATCGCTGTATTCCTTTTCTTCCGCATCGGAGGCAGCACCGCTTTCTCCGTCGGCTGTCGTTTCAGCTCCGGCCGCGGCAGCCTCCGGGGCTTCCGCGTCGCCTTCGTCATCCGCTTTTTCCGCCTTCCCGTGCGCCTTAAGGTATTCATCCAGAGAAATGTATTTGCCGTCCAGATCCTTGTAGATGATCGCCTTCTTCATCTTATCGGAGAATTTGGCGTCCTTCAGACAGCCGTATTTGATGAAGGGATGAATATCGCCCCAGTATTTTTCGTAGCTTTCGCGTTCAACGTTGAACATGCCGCTCAGCTTATCCGCGACCTTTTTGGTGATGTAATCGGAGATCTTTTTGACGAAGCCGTCATTCTGCAGGGCACTGCGGGAAACGTTGAGCGGGAGGTCCGGGCAGTCGATCACACCCTTAAGAAGCAGAAGATATTCCGGGATGACTTCTTTGATGTTGTCCGCAATGAAGACCTGATTGCTGTACAGCTTGACCACACCCTCGGCCGGCTCCGTTTGCAGGTGCAGCTTCGGGAAATACAGGATGCCTTTCAGGTTGAAGGGATAGTCCATATTCAGGTGGATCCAGAAAAGAGGGTCCTTATAGTCCCGGAAGACCTTGCGGTAGAAGT
>JAZRYN010000003.1:0-4795 GCA_045600745.1 Lachnospiraceae bacterium | reverse complement strand
TATCATATCGGGGATGTCCTTAAGGGGACAGTGCCGCTTGAGGACGCCATGGTTTCCTCGGAGCGCTTCCCCGGACTTGCTCTGCTTGCGGCGGCACAGTCCGTACAGCCGGGGCTGATCACGCCGGATGCTCTTTGCGGGCTGATAGAGGCGCTCGCAAAGCAGGCTGATTGTATTTTGATCGATTGTCCGGCGGGGATCGGCGAATACTTCCGGGCGGTCATTCCGTTTGCCGATGAGGGGATCGTGGTGACCACGCCGGTGGTATCGGCTGTCCGTGACGCGGACAAGGTCCTTCATCTTTTGGAGGAAGCCGGAGCAAGACGAAGAAGAGTGATCGTCAATGCCCTCCGTCCGGAGCTTGTAAGGCGCGGCGCAATGATGGCGGCGCAGGATATTACGGACGTGCTCGGAGCGGAGCTTCTCGGCATCGTTCCGGATGACGATGAGGTGATCCGCTTAGTCAATGAAGGAAGACCGGTCAGCGCTTCCCGCTCCCCGGCAGGAGCTGCATATGACCGCATCGTGCGCCGCCTGCTGGGCGAGGAAGTTCCGTTTCCGCCGTTAAAAAATAAGAAGAAAGGATGGCTCCGCCGAAGATAATGTTTGCTTTTGAAAAGTACCGACTCCGGAATTTTAATCTGCCGCTGATGCTGGTGATCATTGCGCTCAGCATTCTGGGCTTCACGGTCCTGCAAAGCGCGGTTATCCATGATGCCGACGGTCCGTCCACGATCCGCGAGCAGATGATCGGTTTTTTGCTCAGCTTTCTGCTGCTGCTCGCGCTGACCCTGATCGATTACCATGTGTGGCTGAAGCTGCACGGCATCATCTGGCTCGGCATGATCGGGATCCTCGGACTGATCTTCACCGGCCTCGGCGAGACCTGGAACGGAGCAACACGCTGGCTGCGCCTTCCGGGGCTTGGAAGCTTCCAGCCATCGGAGTTTGCCAAGGTTTGTCTGATCCTCTTTTTTGCCTGGTTTTTCGGCTATTTCAAAGAAAAGATCAATCGACCCTCGATCATTCTGCTTGCCATTTGCTTTTTCGCCCTGCCGGCTCTTCTTATCTTCATGGAACCGGATCTGTCGACGACCGCGACCTTCGCCCTGATTTTTCTGGTTATGATATTTGTTGCCGGGATCAGCTGGAAATGGATAGGCGGCATGGCACTCGGCCTGATCCCGGCCGCCGGTTTTCTGATCTGGGACTCTCTTCAGGAGAATCCGAAGGTCCTGAAACGGTATATGCTGAACAGGATCGTCAGCTTCCTGAACCCGGAAAACGCGGAATATTCCAATTTGAACAATCAGCAACTGAAGGCGGCGCTTGCGATATCTTCCGGCAAGCTGCACGGCAAGGGCCTGTTCAATGCCGATTTCAATTCGGTCAAGAACGGAAACTTCCTGTCGGAAGAAAATTGTGACTTTATTTTTGCCGTGGTGGGAGAGGAGCTTGGCTTTATCGGGACCTGTGCCGTGATCCTGCTTTTTGCCCTGCTCGTTTTCATTTGCTTCCGAACGGCGAGCCGTGCAGCGGACCTGCAGGGACGGATCATCTGCGCGGGGGTGGGGACCCTGATCGGGCTCCAGGTCTTCATTAACATCGGGGTCTGCAGCGGTCTGCTTCCGAATACCGGCGTCGTGCTGCCGTTTTTCAGTGCCGGCTTAAGCTCGCTTGTCTGCAGCTTTACGGCTCTCGGCATGGTGATGAATGTCGCTCTGCAGCGAAGCGACCCCTCGGAGCGGCGGTAACAGAGACTACCGGAAACTTTTTCTTTGCGGCTTGTTTTTTTTGAAACATCCCATTATAATATTGATAACAAAACAAAAGAACGGAGGGCATTCGCCATGGTTCAGATCATCGCCGGCAAGAAGGGCAAGGGCAAAACAAAATATATTCTCGAGATCGCAAATTCTTCGATTTCGGACGCAAAAGGTACGATCGTATTTCTCGATAAAAACGTTAAGCATATGTTTGAACTGGATCGCAAGATCCGTCTGATCAATGTCTGTGATTATCCGATAGAATCTCTTGACGCTTTTCTTGGTTTCCTGTGCGGCATCATTTCTCAGGATCACGATCTGGAACAGGTCTATCTGGACTGCTTCCTGACGATCGCGGCGCTTGAAGACCGAAAGGACATGATTGAAACGGCGATCAAGGAGGTCGATGCGCTCGGCGAAAAATACGGGATCCGATTTGTGCTTTCCGTATCGCTTGACAAGGACGAGCTGCCGGAATCCGCACGCGAATTTGTCACGATCGCATTATAAGGCAAGGTGACAGCTTGGACCGGGGCCGGTTAAGCAACAGGAGCAGATCCCGCAAAGAGGACGATTTGCCGAAAAAAAAGGAAGGAGCAAGGATCCTTCCTTTTCGGCGTGGGATCAACATCAACATCGGTCTGGTCATTTTTCTTTTTATCCTTCTGTATCTGATCTATTCACTGATCCATTTTGCCACAAAAGGCAGCTACTTTACCTTTCAGGTCGCGC
The DNA here is from genome assembly GCA_045600745.1 of Lachnospiraceae bacterium. Taxonomy (GTDB): domain Bacteria; phylum Bacillota; class Clostridia; order Lachnospirales; family Lachnospiraceae; genus UBA6987. The sequence goes on along the minus strand of JAZRYN010000003.1, from coordinate 2,297 downwards.
TCCCCGGAACACTTTCCGAGGATACGACCTATCAGGCGATCCTGCTGAGACAGGAATCGGTCGTTAATTCCGAATATTCGGGCTATGTTGACCTGTATGTCCAGGAGGGGGGACGGGCTTCGGCAGGCGTCGATATCGCCAGCGTTGACGAGGTCGGCTCGTACAGCGAGCAGATCCGTGAGGCGATGGCGGAGAGAAAGCTGAGTGAGGAGGATCTGCTGCGCATGAAGACCTCCCTTAAGGAGCTCAGCTCCGCTTATGACGGCATGAGCTTTTCTTCTGTCTATGACCGGAAGAGCATGCTGCGCTCTGCCGTCCTTGATGCTGCGGTATCGGAGCTGTACGGAGAGGTGCTGAGCAGTGCCTCTGCTGCCGAGTTTTTCCATGTCAGTAAATGCGCCCAGACCGGCCTTGCCGCATATTATCAGGACGGCTTTGAAGGCAAATCGGCATCGGAGCTTACGGCGGCTGACTTCGACCTGCAGCAGTATCAGCGAAGCCGGACGAAGGAGCTTGTTACGGACGGAGATTTTCTCTATAAACTGATCACATCGGAGAACTGGTCGCTTGCGGTTCCGCTCAGCGAGGCGGATGCGGCACGTTACAGCAAGTCTTCATCGCTCGGCATTACCTTCCTGAAAAACGGCTTGAAGACGACCGCGGTCTCCTCGGTCGTTGCCGGAGCTGACGGAAGCTATTTCCTGCAGCTTGACCTTTCCCGGTATATGGTCCAGTTTATTTCCGACCGTTTTACCCGTATCCGCATCGAGAGGACCGAGGAGAGCGGCTATAAGCTGCCGGTCACGGCGATGACAAAAGAAAGCTTTTATCTGATTCCTCTTGCCTATAAAACCGACGCCGGCTTTATTCAGGTCACCTATGATAATGCCGCGGAAGGCGCCGGGATCCTGGATCTGCCGGTGGCTTACGAGGATGAGACGTATTGCTATGTTCCTCTGGATGCGGCCGAGAGCGGCACCATCCTGGCCATGCCGGATTCCGAAGAACGCTATACGATCCGCCTGACGGAGGAGCTGGAAGGCGTTTATAAAATCAGTAAAGGCTATACCGAATTCTGTCCGGTAGTTATTCTGGACAGCAGCGATGACTATATTCTTGCGGCTAAGAACACCATGAACGGGGTATCGGCCTACGATACCATTCTGTTGAACGCAAAGGGCTACAGCTCCGGCCAGATCCTGCAGTGAGTCTGTTTTTCCGGCAAAAAGGCAATTCTGTTTTTTTGCCGAACGTCCTTGACAAGTCAGAAGAAATTGGGGATAATGTTAGAAAACATAAATGAGTTTTAGGGAGATATCATGGCAAACATTTTCGATAAATTTCTGGATTCGATGAAGTTGTATGATGATGATGATGAAGCAGACGAAGAGGAACTGACGGAGGATTACGCTTCCGAGGACTACGATGCTCCGGAGGACGAGGAAGAGGAACCGGTCAAGCCGAAAAAAGGATTGTTTGCCCGCAGACAGACGCGGGAGGAACTTCCGGAAGAGGAAGAAGAAGCCGAAGAGGAAAGCCCTCGCCCGGCAGCCCGCTACAGCCGCGGGAACGTCACGCCGATGCGTGCCTCATCTTTCCGTACGGATATGGAAGTCAATATGATCAAGCCGTCGTCCATGGATGACGCCAGAGACATTTGCGACATGCTGCTTTCGGGCCGTGCCGTGGTTATCAATCTCGAAGGCGTCCAGGTCGATCTGGCTCAGCGCATCATCGATTTTTCATCCGGCGCCTGCTATTCCATTGACGGAAACCTCCAGAAGATTTCTTCCTATATTTTTATCATAACCCCCAGAAATATTGAACTGACCGGTGAATTTCAAAGCATGAACGGCGGCGTTTCCGCTGCCCGATGACTGCGATGAATAAGCCTTCACGCAAGACCATCCGGCGGGGGATCCTTCTCCCGCTGTTTCTGATTGCTGCCGATCAGTTTACGAAGTATCTGGCCGTACAGGGACTGAAGGGGGCGGCTCCTTCCGTGCTGATCCCCGGAATTCTCGGCCTTTCCTATGTGGAGAACCGCGGCATGTCCTTCGGCCTTCTGCAGGGGCAGAGAACGCTCTTTATTCTTGTAACCGTTATTATTTGCCTGCTTTTGATCTACCTCTACCTTAAGATTCCCGAGACGAAGCGCTTTAACCGGATCTCAGTGAGCCTGCTGCTTATTTTTTCCGGTGCGGTCGGCAATTTCATCGACCGCGTTCGTCAGGGATATGTTGTCGACTTTCTGGAACTGCGCTTTATGTCTTTTCCGGTCTTTAACCTTCCCGACT
>JAZRYN010000002.1:0-2354 GCA_045600745.1 Lachnospiraceae bacterium | reverse complement strand
GCTCTATCTCGCTGTCGTTGCTGATCTCGGGCATGACCTCGACCGCGGCGAAAGAGGTATGCCGGCGGCCTGCCGCATCAAAGGGGGATACACGGACAAGACGGTGGATGCCGTGTTCGCTTTTGAGAAAACCGTAGGCGTTCTCGCCCTCTATCATGATAGTGGCGCTCTTTATCCCGGCCTCGTCGCCGTCAAGGAAGTCCATGACCTTGACTTTGTAGTTATGGCGGTCGGCCCACATGTTATACATACGGTAGAGCATGGAGGTCCAGTCCTGTGCTTCGGTGCCGCCCGCGCCGGCGTGGAAGGTGAGGATGGCGTTGTTGCCGTCATATTCGCCGGTGAGCAGGGTGCCGAGGCGGGTAGCCTCCATTTTATCGGTAAAGTCCTTAAACTCACTCTGGAGTTCGGGAAGCATGGAGTCATCGTCTTCCTCTATGGCCATCTCGCAGAGAGCATACATATCGTCCCATGCGGAGCAGAGCTTCTGGAAATTTTCACATTTATCCTTGAGATTTTTCAGGCGCTTCTGGACCTTCTGGGATCTTTCCACGTCGTTCCAGAAACCTTCGCGCTCACTGGCGGCCTCAAGCTCCTCGATCTCCTTCTGGGCGGCTTCGAGCTTCAGCGCTCCCCTCAGAACATCAAGACCGGGCCTGACGTTATTGAGCTTCACTTTATATTCTTCAAATTCGAGCATGATAGATCAACCACTTTCTGTTATTTGTCGCGTTTTAATATTATACACAAAAAGGCAATACTTGTAAATCGGTTTTTTATCAGCTTTTTAGTTCGCTTATTCCGGCTAAAGTTCTTCCCATTTTACTGTTTAGGTGCTATAATGTACATACAGCTTTTATGGGCTGAAAAGAGAAGCGGCAAAAAACAAAATGAAAAAGAGTCTTTTGGAGGAAAAAGAGAAATGATCTCACACGGCAAGGAAATCAAAGTCTTCACCGGCAATTCCAACCCCGCACTCGCAGAACACATCTGTGCAGAGCTTTTCAGAAACTTAGGCAATTCTAATGTGACCCATTTTGCCGACGGTGAATGCTCCGTCTCTGTGTCCGAGCCTGTTCGCGGCAAGGATGTATTTATTGTCCAGTCAACCTGCAAGCCCGTCAACGACAACTTGATGGAACTGCTCATCATGATTGTTGCCATGCGCAGTGCTTCCGCCGGCCGCATCACTGCCGTCATTCCTTATTTCGGCTATGCCCGTCAGGACCGCAAAGCCAAAAGCCGTGACCCCATCTCCGCAAAGCTCGTTGCAAACCTTATCACCGCAGCCGGTGCGGACAGAGTTCTGACCATGGACCTCCATGCCGCACAGATCCAGGGCTTCTTCGATATCCCCGTTGACAACCTCCTCGGCGGTCACCTTTTCGTAAAGCACTACGTCAGCATGTTCGGCAAGGGCAACGAGGACATCATGGTCGTCTCCCCCGATGTCGGCAGCACCGCCAGAGCCCGCAACTTCGCAATGAAGCTCGGCGTCAACATGGCTATCGTCGACAAGCGCCGCGAAAAGGCAAACCAGTCCGAGGTCATGAACATTATCGGCAACGTTGAAGGCAAGACCTGCATCCTGCTCGACGACATCGTTGATACCGCCGGTTCCCTCTGCGGCGCCGCAAAGGCCATCAAAGAGATAGGCGGAGCAAGCAAGGTCTACGCCTGCGCTACTCACGGCGTTCTCTCCGGTCCCGCCATCGAGCGTATCCAGGAAAGCTGCATCGAAGAGCTTCTCTTCCTTGACACTATCCCCTATCCCAATGACAAGCCCAAGTGCGACAAGATCAAATATCTGACCACCGCACCCGTGTTTGCCGAAGCTATCCGCCGTATATACGAGGAAGTTTCCATTTCCAATCTCTTTGACTAATAGATTTCTTGCGATGCCTGCATCTTCGGCTATTTCTCCCGGGAATAAAAGACGATGCGGGCGTCGTCATGTATGAAGGACTGTATAAAATGTTTTTCAAGAACTCCGGCGGCGTGAGCTGGCTCATCGTTTTCCTCGGCAACCCCGGGCTCCGGTATGAGTGCACACGCCACAACGCAGGTTTTATGGCCGCCGACGCCATGGCTAAGGAAAAGGGCATCGCAATAAACAAGGCCCGCTTCAAGGCGCTCACCGCGACCGTGAACATGGGCGGCGAATCCGTCATGCTCATGAAGCCGCAGACTTATATGAATCTCTCGGGAGAGGCTGTTATTCAGGCTGTCCGTTTTTATAAGATAACCGCAGACCACGTGCTCGTCATCTCCGACGAGATAAGCCTCCCGCCCGGTAAGCTCCGCATACGCACAAAGGGCTCCGCAGGCGGGCACAACGGGCTGAAAAGCATCAT
>JAZRYN010000001.1:0-2178 GCA_045600745.1 Lachnospiraceae bacterium | reverse complement strand
GACGGCTTTCTCCGTCTGTCTTCTTTAGAGAGGTACGAAAAGCAATGAAACTGAAAGACACGTTTATTACGCAGGAGTCCGACGGCGAACAGATCATGGTTTCTGTCGGCGGTTCCTGCTTTGTACGCAGCAATGAGACGGCCGCCTTTATTGTGGACTGCCTGAAAAAGGAGACGACAAAAGAGGAAATCATAGCCGCCATGTTCGATAAATACAACACTTCCCGGGAGACCATTGAGAGAGGCGTGGAGAAGATACTGGAAAAGCTTCGCTCTCTTGGCGCGCTGGAGGAATAAGGATGAGCGATACTAATACAGCGACCTTTACCCTGAACACGATCCGGCAGATATGCGATCGCGTTGAAAATGAAATGCGCGCACTGGGATATGACAACAGCTATGTCTCACGGTATTCCATGCTTATGGAGGAAGCGCTGCTGAAATGGAAGGAAGAGCTTCCCGGGGATACGGAGGTCGGCTTTCAATGTGACCGCGGCGGCGACCGGGTCGAGTTTGTGCTTTCCGCGCCCGGGAAAAAGGTCTATCCTTTCGAGAGCGAGGCGGCCGCCGGCGGAGTGATCGGGCGGCTGCACGACCGGCTTCTCTCGGGGACGGGCAGCGAGTTCCGGTATTTCTATCGGAAGGGCATGAACCGGCTGAAGCTGTGGCTTCCGTGTACCGACCATGAAAAAAGGCTCTTTTACAGGAATGTCCGGGCTTTGGCGGTTCCGGTGGCGCTCCAGAGCTTTCTCACGGTCGCCATCACCGCGCCAGACTCCATCCTGATGGGATTTCTCGATCAGGATTCGCTTTCCGCGATCTCCATTGCGGAGTCCTTCCTCTGCATCTACAACGTTCTGATCACCTCGGTGGTAGCGGGAACAACGATCTTTGCCTCCCAGTGCTGGGGCAAGCATGACTGGAAAGGCATCAACCGCGTGTTTTCCCTCTCGCTGCGCTTTTCGCTGGTTATTTCGCTGGTCTTTTTTGTCGTGACCGGTTTGTTCACGCAGCCGCTGATGTCAATATACACGAACATTCCGGAGCTGGTGGAAAAAGGGAGTCTGTATTTCCGCATTATCAGCCCGATGTTCCTGTTCTCGGCGTTTTATCAGGTCTACTATGCCGTTATGAAAAACTCCGGGCGCGTGAGACGCTGCACGGTCTTCATGGTCGGCGCGGCGGTTCTGAACTGCATTCTGGATATCGTTCTGATATTCGGTCTGTTCGGATTTGAGAGAATGGGGATCCGCGGCGCGGCGCTCGGAACGCTAATCGCGTCCGGCGTGCAGTTCATCGTTTCGCTGGCAGATTTTATCCTCGACCCGAATATGCGCCTGCAGCTCTTTCAGCGTCTCGAGGATTCCGGACAAATGCTGCAGGGGTATCTGAAAAAGACCTCGCCGATCGCCCTGCAGACGATCACATGGACGATCGCCAATAACATCATTATTTCTCTGTTCGGACATATGGGGAGCGATATCGTGGCGGCGCACGGCGTCGTGGGCATCATATCCGATCTTGGCATTTTTGCCTGTGCGGGGCTTTATCAGACCTGCGGCATCATGATCGGCAGTAAGCTCGGAAACGGCGATCTCGACATGGCAAAGGAATACAGCTCTCGCTATAAAAAGCTCATGGTCAGGGTCGGCTCCTTTACCTGCGTGGGTATTCTGATCCTCGATCTGTTCATCCAGAAGCTGCCGCTCAGCCTGACCCCGGAGGCGTTCCGTTACCTTCGCATCATGCTGATCGTCGTTGCGTTTGAGCTGCTGTTCAAGGGACTGAACTGCGTGATGAATTACGGCGGATTTTATGCCGGCGGCGATACCGTTGCGCTGATGGTCATCGACATCATCAATATGTGGCTCATCATCGTTCCCGTCGGTCTGCTGTGCCTGTATGTGTTCAAGCTGCCGCCCATTGTAGTCGCCCTGCTGCTGCATGCGGACGAGTTCACCTCTTTCCCGTTCAAGCTGCGGCGCTATAAATCCTACAAGTGGCTCCGTCAGCTGACAGAATGAGCAAGATAATAAGTTTATATGAAAGGAAAACCAATTATGGACATCAAAGACAAACAGGTAACGGACGAGGAGCTTGAAGCCGTAGCCGGAGGCTATCACAGTTATTATGTATATGCAAATTGCGGAAAGAGTTTGACGGTTATGGCGAACTCATG